>NZ_CP024968.1:600000-800407 GCF_002804245.1 Mesoplasma coleopterae
GAATTAAAGTTATTTCACCTATATAAGAACTTTTATCATTTAGCTCTCCATTTCCTATGAATTTTCAATTTTGGTTATAAACACCATCAGTCATTTCTTTTACTTCAGTTTGTGTTTCTTGAACTGTTATTTGTTCTTCACCATATTTTTGATTAATTTCGAATTGTAAATCCTTTACTTCTCATTTTTGTTCGGTTTTTGATTTCAATAAATCTTGTAAATTTTTTTCAAGTGTTTTGACATGAATTTTTTCTAATTTGTCCCCTACCAAAATAGAATTGCATGACACAGCTAAAATAACACCATTTGTTACCAAAGTTGCTGCTGCTAAAAAGCTTATTAATTTATTCATAAAAACACCCCCTATGTTATCATGTATAAATTATATGTTACCAAAAAAACAAAATAAAACATTAAAAATTGAAACGTTTCATTTTTTAATGTTTTATTTAAAACTTATTTTATAAATTTGTTCTTTTGTTGTTGTTTCACCAAAAAAAGATTTAACAATTTGCCTTCCAACTTTAAAATAATCAATAGTTATTTTTATATCTGCATCTACCATTTTTTGAGAGAAATCATCTTTTCCTATATCTGATATTATAAATTTATCTCTTAAATTGTTTCTATATAAAAATTCATACAAAGATACACTTAAAACATGAGTTTCACAAACAACTATATTTGCTGGGCAATATTCTGCTGTTTTTTCCATTCACTGAGTTATTAATGAAAAGTCATTTTTTTCTAAATAGTGAAAAGTGACTGAACTTTTTTTAATTCCATTTATGAAATTATTGTGAACCTCTTGAAACATTTTTTGATTTAATGTATCGGCATTTTTAATACCTAAAAATGCAATATTATTATTCGGGAGTTTCTCATCAATTTTTTCTGCTAAATTTTTAAAAATTTCTGGAAAATTTATACAATGATGTTTTACTCCTTCGATTTCATAATTATATGTTATTATCTCTGAACTCTTTATTTCCTTAAGAGTTTTAATCAAAGAAGTATTTATTTTTTTAGGCATAAAAGAAATTATTCCTAACGGATTTCTTTGATTTATATATTTAATATCTTTTTCGTACATTTCTGGATTTGGTGATGACATAAACTGAAAAAAATTAATATTTCTTAAATTTAATTCAAATTTAATACCATTAATTAGAGGCATATTTATTGTTTCATTTTCTGAAGAAGGAGTTACAACATAAATATCAGAACTTTTCTTTCTTAAGGTTGATGCTGCAAAATTAGGAACATAATTTATTTCCTTTAAAACATTATCAATTTTAATTCTTGTTTTATCAGAAATTTTTTCACCATTAAAATATCTTGAAACAGTACCAATAGCCACATTTGCCTTTTTAGAAATGTCATGATAGGTTATTTTTCTTTCTTTATTCATTTTTCTCCTATATCTTTTTCAATAATATTATAAAGCATAAATAAAATGTTCTATTTTTAACAATAAATAATAAATATAACCTTTAAATGGCTTTTCAAATATATAATTTAACATTTTTTTTAATATCCTTATATTTTCTGCTTTTACAAAATAAAATAACACCTCAAATTACTTTAATAGTGTTATTTTTTAAATTATACAAATGACTATTATTTTTATTTTTTAATAATCATTGAAGGTTGAGTCATTTCTTTAGGAATTTCCAATCCCATAATATCTAAAATTGTTGGTGCAACCTTAGCTATAGCTGGATCAAAATTACTTAGTTCAATTGTTTTATCAGTAACAATAATTGGTACTAAACTTGTTGTATGTTTCTTATTTGGTCCACCATTTTCATCAATCATGATTTCTGCATTACCATGATCAGCTGTAATAACCATTACACCATTGTGTTTTAAGACAAATTCATCATGAATACGTTTTAATTGTTCATCTAAAACTTTTACACCTTTAACAGTTGCATCATTATTTCCTGTATGTCCAACCATATCACAGTTAGCAAAGTTTAAGATAATTAAATCAAATTCGTCTTTTTTAACTTCTTCTAGTAATTTATCTGTAATTTCAACAGCTGACATTTCTGGTTTTAAATCATAAGTTGCAACTTTTGGTGAAGAAATTAAATCAATACTTGCATGTGGTAAAGTAATTTCTTCAGGTTTTGCTAAACCATTTTTAAAGTAATCGTTTCCTCCATCAAAGAAGAAAGTAACGTGAGCAATTTTCTCAGTTTCAGCAATTCTTAATTGTTTTAATCCTAAACTTGAAATGTATTCTCCTAAAGTATTAGTTAATGGAGTTGGTGGGTATGCTATAAATGGTGAAGTTACACTATCTGCATATTTCATTGTTGAAACAAATCTAATTTTGTCTCCAATGAATTCAATACCTTTGAATGCTTCATCATTTCACGCTGGATAATTATTGTTTGTCATGATTGATGCCATTTGAATAGCACGATCTGGGCGGAAGTTTGTAAAAATCATTGCATCATTTGCTTTTAATTCTGAATCAACAACACTTGCATTGTATGCTGGCACAATCATTTCATCATCTAATCCATTTTCATATGCTGCTTTAACATATTCAATTGGATCAGTAAATTTAGGTTGGTCAACTTTTCTTTCAGTAATTGTTGTATATGCTGCTGCACTTCTTTCAAATCTTTTATCGCGATCCATCGCAAAGTATCTTCCACTAATTGAAGCTATTTCACCAATATTGTTGTTATCTTTAATAACTTGTAATAATTGATTGATATATTGTTCAGCAACTTTTGGAGCTGTATCTCTACCGTCAGTAATTAAATCAAATTTAATATTTGTTAAACCAAATTTAACAGCTGCTTTATACATTGAAATCATGTGGTTCATGTGTGAGTGAACTCCACCATCTGAAAATAATCCCATTAAATGTAACGCACTATTATTTTCTTGAACATATTTAAAAGTATCTACTAACACTTCATTTGTTGAAAATCCATCAACTTTAACTTCATGGTTTAATTTTGCTAGAGATTCCATGTTGATTCTTCCAGCACCTAAGTGAATATGTCCTACTTCTGAGTTACCCATTTGCCCTTCTGGTAAACCTACTCATTCACCTGAAGCATGTGCTTTAACTCATGGGTACATACCCATCATTTCTTTTACGAATTTTTGATCAGCATTAGCAACTGCATTACCAGCACCAGCTTCTTCAATTCCTCAGCCATCTAAAATGGCTAAGATAACAGGTTTTTTAACATTCATTTTTATTTCTCCTTGTTATTTATTTAAAATGTACTTGTTAACAAATTCTGCAACAGCACCTTCTGTGTTTTCTTTATCTATATATACTTGGGCTACTTCTTTAATTTTTGGTTCTGAATTTTTTAAAGCTACTCCAATTCCAGCATGTTCGATCATTGGTAAATCGTTCATACCATCACCCATTGCAGCAATGTTTTCTAATGGAATATTAAAGTATTCTGATAATCAATCAATCGCAAATTTTTTGTTAATTCCTGGCGCATTGATTTCAGCAATTTTTCCATCATTAGTTGCAATATTTAAATTGAAATCTTTTTCAAATTTTTCATAAAGATCATAATTACCGTTGAATCCTAAAATTTTGAAAAAGTTAAAATTGAAATTATCTTTAACATCTTCATAGATTAGATATTCTCCATCAAAAAATCTTCCTTCTCAATGACATTCTTCATTATAAACATCATTAACTTTTCTTGAAAGAATAACTGTATTTAAATCATCAACATATCCTCATAGAATTGTATCTGTATTTTTAACTTCTTCAAATAATTGTTTAGCTTGGTCAGATTTAATTGGACTACTTTTTAAAACCTTTTCAGTATTTAAATCATAAATACATCCAGAGTTACATCCAATTAAAATTGCATTCTCTTCGGCCAAATTATGAGCTTTTAAATTATTTGGTTTTGCTAAAACTGGTCTTCCAGTAACAAAAGCTACTTTAGTACCAGTTTTAATAGCGTCTTGTAATGGCTTAATATTAGATTCGATAATATTTCCCATCTTGTGATAAGAAGTACCATCCATATCTAAAACTAAAAGTTTAATTTCATTCATTAATTATTTTTTGTATTTGATTAATGCAATAAAATCATCAGCTTTTAATGAAGCTCCACCAACAAGTGCTCCATCAATGTTTGGTTGTGACATTAATTCAGCAATGTTTGATGGGTTAACACTTCCACCATATTGAATAGTAATTTGTTGTGCAGTTTTTTCATCATAAATTTTTGTTAAATTTTTACGAATAGCTTCACACACTTTTTCAGCATCTTCACTTGTTGCAGTTTTACCTGTTCCAATAGCTCAGATTGGTTCATAAGCAATAATTGTTTTTAATGCATCTTCTGCACTAATTCCTTTATATGCTTTTTTAATTTGTGCGTTTACAAATGTAACAGTTTTTTTAGCTTCTTTAGTTTCTAAAGTTTCACCACAACAAATAATTGGTGTGATTCCTGCAGCTAATAATGCAGTAGCTTTTTTGTTTACTGTTTCATCAGTTTCAGCAAACATTTCTCTTCTTTCTGAGTGACCAATAATAACATATTGTACTCCTACTTCTTGTAACATTGAAATTGAAACTTCTCCAGTAAATGCTCCTTTTTCAGCAAAGTGAACATTTTGTGCAGCAACTTTAACATTTTTTGCTTTTTCAATTCCTGTTGATAATAATGTAAATGGTAATCCTAATCCTGCAACTACATCTGATTTTTTAGCAGCTTTGTCAACTTTTTTTAAAAAAGTTACAAGTTCAGCATTAGTTCCGTTCATTTTTCAATTTCCGAAAATTACTTTTTGTCTCATGATATTTCTCCTCTTGTTTTTTTTGTACATTTTTAATTATATAACAATAAGAAAATCAATGAAATAAAAAAGATAACAACATTTAAGTTGTTATCAAAAAAATGAATGCTATTTGACTTGCGTATTAATTCTAGCTAATTCTTTTCAATCATAATTTCCTGATTTTATTCAAATAGTTGCATCTGTTGATCCTCAGCCTGGTCATGCTTGAGCAGTTCTACCATAAATTTCTCAAATAAATTCACCAGTATTTTCATTTACTAAGTATGTTTTAACGTCAATGTTTTTATCATCTGCTCTACGAGTTGTTAACTCATCTAAACTTGCTTTATAGTTTTTAATTACATAACTTAATTTTAAAGTTGTACCTTGTTTAATTTTTGCAGTTGATGAAGGTCAATTATCTCCAATTTTTTCTAAATATGGTAAGGCTAATATATTGGCTGTTATTTCAATTTTTTGATTAGGATCATCTTCTTGATATAAATTTATGAGACTTGTAACATCATCTTTTGCAGTTGATGAAACTTTAATAGTTAAAAATTGTCTGTTGTTTTTAATATTAACTTGTCCATCAGTTTCAGCAATAACTTCTGGATTATCAGTTTCTATTTTAAAAGTTTTACCTGATAAATTTTTACCATAAATTTCATATGTATTTAAAGTTGGGTTCCTCATATCAAAAGTTAAAGAATCTTTTTTTTAAACTCAGCAGGCATATATCATGTACCATTATTTGAAAAAACCTTTTCTCCTGTACTGCCTAATTTGTAATTAATTGTTACTTTATATGATAGTTCTTCTTTGTCAATTCATTCAAAGTAAACATCAGAAATGCCGCTCACTAATTTTAAATTAGATTCTACTTGTTTTTGTAAATTGCTTTCTTGCCCTTGTTTTCAATTATAATTATTTTTAATATTATTCAATTCTTTGTCAATATTTTCTGAAATATCAGTTTCTTGTTTTGAAACTAATGTAAATATAGGTCCTATTTCACCATTCAATTTTAAAGCTATTTTTACTTTGCCATTTTCTGGTAAAGATTTAATAAATTTATAATAGAGTGTAAATTTTTGCTCATTTTCAGAATCTTGAACTAGTTTTATTTCTACATATGTTGAAACTGGAAAAGAATTTTCAATTTCTTGAAGTTGTGAAATAAATTGAAGATTATCTCCTTTAGCTTTATCGAAATCTTTCATCATAATATCTAAAGATGTTTCATGATTTAAATATCATCCATATTCTGGTTCTAGTTTAGACACTATTTCAGGTTTTGCTAATATTATGGTTGTAAATTCTATTCCGTCTTCTTTTTCTTCCTCATCTCAAATTTTAATCACTGCTTGAATATTTTTATTCTCATTAGCAACTAATGTAATTTTTCCATCAGCATAAGTTGCTTGTATTGATGAATTATCTGAACTAACAGATATTTTCTTATTAGTTAAATTTTTCCCTTTTACATCAATTGATATTTTGTTAGTTTTTCTCATATCGATTGTTTGATTTTCGATCTTATCAAAACTTGCAGATTCATATTTTAACAATGTTCCACTTATTGAAGATGGACCAAAGAAATCATTTGAGTAAGTTAATTTAATATTATATTTCAATGTTGCTTCATCTTCTCAAGAAAACTCGGCATTTAAAACCCCTTCAATTTTTAAATTAGATTCAACTGCACTTTTTGCTGAAACTGAACTTTTATATTCTTTTGACTCAAAATTATTCTTAACTGTTTTAATAGCTTCAGTCAAATTGGTTTTAAGTTGTATAACTCCCTCAGCATTTTCGGGACCTTTGCTTTTTTCATCATATCTAATAGAAATAGTATAGTTATAAGGTGCTCACTGATCTCAAACTAAACTTGTTTTTTCAACACCTTCTATACTTTCAAAAGTTGATTTAATAAATTTCGCAGCAGCAACTTTTGACTCATATTTTTTATTATCCTTACTGATTGACTGGTTAGCAGCATAAATATCAGTGCTTAAATTATTTTTTAAATTTATCAAAACTTCTAGTTTTTCTGGCCCTTGAACATTATCTCTATAATTTAAACTAACTTCAAATTTTAATTGACTTCTTACTGTTAATATTCTAACAACACTAACTTGTTCAACACCAGTAATCGATTTAAATTTAGTTCTAATGCTTTCTTTAGCCTCATCTTCATTATCGTAATAAGTCATACTTAACTCTTTAGCAACTTCACTTACGTTCTTTTCGTTATTAATTTTAATTACTACATCAAATTCTCCAACTGATGCTTTTTGTCATACATAACCTTTTTTTAATTTTGCCTTAATATGAATAGATGAAACAGAATTGCTTCCGTATAGACTACCTGTTAATGATTCTATTCCTTCGGTTTTTCAATCTTTTTTATTTTGAATATTTTTTATTGCTTCTTCTCTGCTATTAAATGCTTCTTTTTCATCCAAATATTTTTGAATTTCTGCTTTTAATAATACTTGACTGGTTTCCTTATCAGCCGTTTTTGGGTCTGTTGTTCCGCCTTTATTTTTATCACCCTTAAAAGAACAAGACACAATTGTTGCGCTTGCTCCTCCAACAATACTAACCGCAGCTAGTAAAGTAATTGTTTTTTTCATTTCCCTAACCTCTTTCTTTTATTTAATAAATAAAATTAAGTTAGTTAATTAAAGGTGGCATGATCCTCATTTTTTCAGTTTTATTAATTTTAGTCTTTAAATATTTAAAAGTTAATTCATTTTTTTTAATCGTATATGCTAAAAAATGCTTTATTAAATTAATAAAAACAATTTCATTATTTTGATCACATTCATCATTTTCGTTGTTTGTTGGTTCATATTTTTGAATTCATAAAGAAAGATCAACTTCTCCTTCATTTTCAATTAGTCAGTTCTTTTTAAAAATATATTTTATTACTATATATAAAATAAGACTTATTATAATAATACTCATCACTAAGAAAACAATGGTAACTATTTGAATAGATAAAGGCAAAGTCTCTTTAAACCTATTAAAAAATATAAATCGTACAAGCTTGATTGCTAAAAATGGTATTATTAGACCTAAAAGTTTAAATATTGACTTTATATTCTCTTTTTTAGTTAAAACATTAATATTTTTATTCTTAATTAAATCTTCATCATCTCTTGAAATGAATCTTATAGTTTCTGAAGTCAACAATATTATTAAAATAATTGAAAAAAGATTATTAATTTTTTCAATAATCACGTTAGTTGCTTGATAATCATCTGTTTTCATAACTTCAAAAGATAACAAAAAGGCAAACAAAAAGTGTGCACAAACTATTGCATAAATTGAAAAATAAATTATTTTTTTAAATTTTGGGGCATGCATTTTGTTAACCTCCTATTTTATTTATAACTAATTTTACTCTTTTAAAAAAATAAAAAAAGCACATAAGTGCTTAATTTTTTTTAGTGGTGGTTGTGGACGGAATTGAACCGCCGACACGCAGAGCTTCAATCTGCTGCTCTACCAACTGAGCTACACAACCGATGGCGACCCCAACGGGACTCGAACCCGTGATCTCCTCCGTGACAGGGAGGCGCGATAACCAACTTCGCTATGGGGCCATTAAAAATGGTTGCGGGGGCAGGACTTGAACCTACGACCTTCGGGTTATGAGCCCGACGAGCTACCAACTGCTCTACCCCGCGATAAAAATGGCGGAAGATGAGGGATTCGAACCCCCGCTCGGGTTTCCCCGACTCTCGGTTTTCAAGACCGATCCCTTCAGCCGGACTTGGGTAATCTTCCATGTAATATTCAAGTTGCAACCATATTATTAGCTAGTGGTGGACCTTATTGGACTTGAACCAATGACCGTCCGGTTATGAGCCGGATGCTCTAACCAACTGAGCTAAAGGTCCTTAATTATGGTAGCGGGGGCGAGATTTGAACTCGCGACCTTTCGGGTATGAACCGAACGCTCTAACCAACTGAGCTACCCCGCCGTAAAAAAATGGTGGACCCTATCGGGATCGAACCGACGACCCCCTGCGTGCAAGGCAGGTGCTCTCCCAGCTGAGCTAAGGGCCCACAAAAAAAATATAATGGTCGGGAAGACAGGATTCGAACCTGCGACCCTTCGGTCCCAAACCGAATGCTCTACCAAGCTGAGCCACTTCCCGATACGACAATGTTATTACTTTTTCAATAATAACATTAAAATTAAATTGGTGCGCCCGGAGGGACTCGAACCCCCAACCTTTTGATCCGTAGTCAAACGATCTATCCAATTGATCTACGGGCGCATTTGTTATTATTGGTACACCTTAATTTAAGGGACTTTTTTATTATAAATAAGTTTTGTAAAAAAAACAATAGATTTTTTATAAAATTAAATTTTGCAAAAAAAATCGTTCAGCTGTCTGAACGATTGAATTTATTTGGAGGCGGCAATCGGATTCGAACCGATGATCAGGGTGTTGCAGACCCATGCCTTAGCCACTTGGCTATGCCGCCATTAAATACTATATAAGTATATAAAAAAAATCTTATTATGTAAATTGATACTTGCACTTTTAAATAATTATAAAAAAAATCAGACTTTAATGTCTGACCATTTTATATATTATTTTTTATCAATTCTCTTAATTATTAAATATTTATATAATGATGAAAAACCAATATAGATTGCTGCTATTACAACAACAAAAATAAAGAATCATACAATACCTGGTATTCCTAATAAACCATCTTTAGCAGGTGTAGTAACTTGTAAGAAAAAGTACGGGTAAGCATACATTGAAGTTGGAGCTGTTCCTCCTGCTTCTTTTATTAATCCTCTAATAATTGCATATATACCATAGCTAATTAAAATTATGATTCCTTGCATTCAATTTTTATGTAAAAACTTAGTTGATATATTTTCTTTTGAATCATGTTGCATTCCTAAAATAACATATAATACAAATGCTATTGGTCCAAATGTATGAAATACTTCATTTTCAATCACTGATGTAGCACTAGGGAATATTGCTTGAGTTAAAGATTCACCTTTTCCCAAACTTGTTGCAATAACAGTTGGTCTTAAACTTAATTGGTAAATTAAGAATGTAATAGTAATGAATGTTGCTGTTAAAATAGCACCATTAGTACTTAATAATCCTTTTTGACCTTCATTTTTTGGTTTAACTAATGAAGTAGTCATTCAAACTAAAACTAACATATTACTTAATAAAGTAAAGAATGAAGTTCTAAATCAAATATCTTCAAATGGTTGATAGTTAGCATGAAGAGTTTTATTTTCACCAACTATTGTAAAACTAATAGAACCTATTACATTTCAAACAATTTCACCATTTTCTTTTGATGATACTAATCAGTCATGGCTTCCACTTTGAGAAGCTTTTTCTATTAGTTCTAAAACACTGTTAATGCTATTTGTCTTAATGAAATCGTTAATTTGACTTACGTAAATACTTGAATTAATTATTGGTTTCAAGTAACTCATAATTAATACAGCTAATAAAATTACTACAAAAGATAATTTAAATCAGAATTTTCAATCACTTAGTGAATAGTTATCCAAAAATCATTTTTTTGTATTTTGCTTTTTTAAACTAAAATAATTTTTATTCATTTTATCTCCTTCTTAATGGAATTATATACTTAAAATAAAAAGCATATAACCTTTGAAAGATTATATACCATTTTTACAAATTATTTACTTGTACGTAACATATTAAACGCATCTACTAAGATTGGATCATATGTATTATTGTTGAAGAATGGTTGTAAGTTTCCTTTGTATTCCTCTTCATGCAAAATGATAGGAAGGAACATTGTTTTATATTTCTCATACATTCCACCTTCTTCCACAGCTGCATCTAAAGTCTCAACAAAACCTGTAGGAGTTCCTGTAAATTCAGATATATCTTGTGCATGTTGAATATAAAAATTAATAAAATCATAAGCAACATCTTTATGTGAAGAATTTCTAGCCATTACTAAGTTATCTGAATAAATATTTGTTGTTTCAAATTTATCAGTACCCTCAATTTGAGCATTTGGTCTTCCATATAAGAAGTTGATTTTGTCTTCTCTTTCATCTCTTTTTAGTGAATCTTCTTCAGTTTCACCATCGCCGTCTCCGCCTTCTTCTTCACCATTGTATATACGGTTAGCAAGTGCTGCATCTCCATTATACATAACAGCAAAGTCAAATTTACCTTCACTAGCATTTTCAATTAATAAATCACCCTGTAATGCAACATTATTGTATTTTAATAAATCTTTTAATTCATTTGATGCTGCATTAATTGATTCTTTAGAAGTAAAGTTACCTTCACCAAATAATTTTTGCCCTGCAATAGCAAAAACGTTTTTAGGATCTTCATTAAGGATAACTTCTTTTCCAGCTTTAGCTGCGTCTCATAAGATGCCTCAAGATAATGCTGAGTTTTGCATTATATAAGTTGCATTCTCATCATAAGTTTCACCTGGTGTAACTTGTTTATAAGTGGTTCCATCAGTTGTTTTAGATAAAACCTCTGGATGAGTGTTAAGTAATCACTTAACGTTTTCTCCACCTTTGTCGCTACCTTTTGAATTTGGATTAACTACAATTATTAAATCTCCTCATAAATAAGGAATTGAATAATCAACAATAGTTCCAGTTCCTAATGTTTTTTCATTGTCTTCAACAAAATCAACTTTACTTGCAGTCATAACTTCAAGTAAATCTTTACTAATTGTTTTTGTTTTGCTTTCTTTAATTTCAGTTTCATTTTCATTAAATGCTTCTGGTTCTGCAGGTTTTTTGTTAATTCCTGCATGTTCTTGATTACCTATTTTAAAATCATCAGAAACTACATTTAGTCTTGAATAATCTAATGCTTCCAATTTCCCTTCATTAGCTAATTTTTGTACCATATAATCACTTGGTACCATTAAGTCATAACTGAAAGTATAAAGTTTATTATATAAAGTTTCATTTGAATCATAAACTTGATAATTAACTCTAACACCATATTCTTCTTCAAATTCTTTAATTAAAGAAGTATCAATATATTCTCCTCAGTTACCAATAACTAAGTCATAAATATTATTCATTACATAAGCTACTGTTAATCCTGTGAATGAAACTAAAGCTAAAATTGTAACCATTGCAATTTTTCATGTTCTTGCAAAGAATCCTTTTGTAAAGTTAGCCTCATCGATATCAGTTGGAAAGTATTTTTCCTTTTCTTTTGAAATTTTAATTTTTAATTTAGAAATTTGTTCATTTTTTGATTCGATTAATTTATTTAAAGTTAATTCAAAACTATTAATTTTTTCTTCTTTTAAAATTTTTAAATTAGCATCATTAGGATTTTTCATAATTTGCTTGTTGATTTTATTTGTTACACTAACTTTTCTGAAAGCTTGAGTGCTAATTAAATCTAACTTAGCTGCTAAATCAGTAATTTTGTTCTCATTAATTTGTTTAACTTCTTTTAATTTTTCAACAATCATTCTTAATTTAAAGTTATTTTTGCCTTCTTCAACTTCAATTTTTCATTCCTCATAGTATTTAATTTTTTTGTTATATCAGTTAACAGTTTTTTTAGAAGGGTCAACTTCTGCTTTAAATTCTTTTTTCAATTGTTTAATTTTTTTATTGATCGAAGCTGCTTTTTTAATAGCTTCTTTCTCTTGTTGAGTAATTCATGCTATTTCTTCAGACAAAAAAGTTATTTTTTCTTCAACTTTTTCTAATTGAATAGAAAGTTTAGCTGCTCTTTTAATATCAGTTGATTTACTAATTTGTTTTTCTAATTGTTTTTGTTTGGCTTTAGCTTTTTTTAGTCTAGCACCATATCTTTTTTCACGGTTAATTGTATTTTGTAATTTATATCTTTTTCATTCCAACTTAGCTATTTTTTTATCATAGTTTTTAGAACTTGCTAACTTAAGTTTTAATTTCAAAATATAGTATTTAAATCATACACTTAATCTTTTTGATTTTTTTGTTTTTGTAATTGTTTCTAAAGATATTAATAAATTATTAATTTCTTTTTCTAATTTATAAATATTTTTTGATTTATAAGTTCCATTTTTAATTTGTAACTTAACTTGTTCTTTTCTTTCCTTTGTGAAAAGAACTGCATTTCAAATAATAACACCAGCTGCAATAATAGCAACCATCATTGTTCCAAATGCAAATATATATGGTTTAATTCTTTTTGTTGAATAAATAAATGATGCAACGTTAGTTTGATCTCCACCTGTAAAATATGAAATGATGAAGTCATCAAAACTCATTGCAAATGCAATAACTGTTGCAATAATAATTGCTGGTTTTAAAATAGGCAAAATAACTTTAAATATTACTGTTCCTGTTTTAGCTCCTAAATCATAACTAGCTTCAACAATTGATTTATCTACTTTTCTTAATCTTGGCATAACTGTAATTAATACATAAGGAACGTTAAATGATACGTGGGCCATTATTAATGTGAATATACCAAATTTAATTCCACTCAATAAGAAGATAATCATTAAAGCAACAGCTGTAATAATATCTGCATTAATTAAAGGAATGTTTGCAATTGAAATTCATTTGCTTTGCTTTCTTTTTGCTACACGGCTTAATCCAATTGCAGCCATTGTTCCAATAACAACACTAATTACTGTTGAAACAATTGCAACGAATAAAGATGTAATGATTGATTTGATAAAAGGAGAATTTTTGAAAAATTCCTCATATCATTTTGTACTAAATCCTGATCAGTTAGAAACTGAGCTACCACTATTGAATGAAAAGAAAATCATTATAGCTATAGGAATATAAATTATTAAAAGAATTATAGCAAAGTAAGTTGATCGGAAGAATCTTTTCATGAATTAGCTCCTTTCTTTTCAAATTTATTACTTATGAATTTTGAAACTACCATTAATAAGAATACGAATACGGCCAATACAACACTAATTGCCGCACCAAATCCGAAGTCGCTTCCCTTAAAGAAATAAGATTCAATGATTGATGTAATTAATGTAATTTTCCCATCACCCATGTATTGAACAACAACTAAAGATGTTGCTGCTTGTAATAAAACTAATGTTAATGCAGTAATAACTCCAGGCATTGATGATCTAAAAGTAACAGTTCAGAAAGTTCTAAATTTAGAACAACCTAAATCCATAGCAGCTTCTTCGATATCTATTCTTCTTGATTCTAATGAATCATAAATTGGAGTTATAGCAAATGGTAGAAACATATATGTCATTCCAATAATAATTGCTAATTGAGTTCCTAATGCACTTGGTGCCATGATTAAAAATAAACTTCTCAATCCTAACACTTTTAATAACATTGAAATTCACATTGGCATAGTAACTAATAATCACATATTTTTAGCTAAAATTTTTGATCTCATTTCTGACATTATTAATGCAATTGGATAACCAAAAATAATACACATTAATGCAGCTAAAAATGCATAGGCTATTGTTAAACCTATAGTTCTCATAATTCCACCTGTTGAGAAAATTCTAATAAAGTTTTTTAATGAAAATTCAAACATTTTCATGTCACCACTAGGTTGAACTACTGAATAAACAATAATTGAAATAATAGGTACTATAACTAGACAAATCATAACTACAAAAAATGGTAATAATATTGGTCAAGCCTTACCTTTTCCAAAGTTAAACAATTTTGTTCTACCTAATGTTTTATTGATTTCTTTTATTTTTTGACGAATTCTTTGTTTATTTTCACGAGCAATTTCATTATCAATTGCTGTTTCAAGTTGTTCTTGATCAAAACCTTCTTTTTGTTTTGATTTTGATTTAATTACTTTCTTAAAAATTGATTTGTTTTCTGATAAAGAAACTTCTTTTGTTTTATTTAAAGAATATTCATTTAAATTAACGTTAACTATGTTTTCGGCTTCTACAGCTTTTGAAACTTTTTTCATTAATTTATTCTACCTCTTTTCACATTACGTGAATAGCTTGGTCATTTCACTTGATTGAAACCTTATCATCAATTTCGAAAGTATGAGTTGTATGTATTTTTCAAATTCTTTTTTTAGTTGTTTCAACTAAAACTTCTCAGTGTACACCTTTGAAAACTGTGTTTATTACAGTCCCATTAAAGTACCCTGAATTTGTTTTTTTAATTTCGATATCTTCTGGTCTAATAACAATATCAATTGATTTTTCATCCTCACCAAAGTTTGTGTCATCACAAACAAAGTTTTTACCATCAATTTTTACTTTATTATCTTCAACAAATATTCCGTCTTCAATAATATTAGATTGTCCTACAAATTTTGCTACTCATAAGTTTTCTGGTTCATTGTATATATCTTCAGGTGTTCCAATTTGTTGAATTGATCCTTGATTCATAACAACTATACGATCACTAATACTTAATGCTTCTTCTTGGTCATGTGAAACCATTAAGAACGTAATACCAATTTCTTTTTGCAGTCTTTTTAATTCTTCACGCATGTGTTGTCTTAATTGAACATCTAACGCAGCTAATGGCTCATCCAATAATAAAACTTTTGGTTTCATAACTAAAGCTCTTGCTATAGCTACACGTTGTTTTTGTCCACCTGAAAGATCATTAATATTTCTATCTTCAAATCCTTCTAGTCCAACTTGTCTGATTTGTTTTAATACTTCACGTTGTAAAATATCCTTTTTAGTTTTTTTAGTTCTCAAACCAAATGCAATATTATCAAACACATTTAAGTGCGGAAAAAGTGCATAAGATTGAAAAATTGTATTAAATTGTCTTTTGTTAATTGGGATAGGTAATAAATCTTTACCTTCAAACATAATTTGCCCACTGTTTGGTTTTTCAAAACCTGCTATGATTCTCAAAGTTGTTGTTTTTCCACATCCTGAAGGTCCTAAAAGAGTAATAAATTCTCCTTCTTTAATATTTAAATCTATACCTTTTAAAACAACTTTACCATCATAGTCTTTAGTCACATTACGTAACTCTAAGATGTTATTTTCCATTTTGGTTTCCTCTTTTATTCATATATGATTGTTGAGTTTTAAACTCAAAAAAACATGTCATCATATGACAAAATAGAAGTCGTTATTTATATGACTTCCTACTTAAGGGAGAGACTCTCAGTTTCTAAAATAGTTTCAAAAATTTGGGTATGGCTAAATGCAACATCTAATCATTCAAGAATAAGATATTGTTGTGAATTTGAAATTTCTTTAAATACTAATAAATTCATAGCATACCTCCTTTTAAAACAACTAAATAAATTTTATATTAATTATTTGAAAAATGTGTAAAAATAAGTTTTTGGATATTAAAAAATGAAGTTGTTTAAACTCCACTTTCAAAATTATTTTATTTAAAAATATTTTTAAATAAATAGTCTCCTACTCCACCTTCTCCAGCTGTTAAGTAAGTAACATCATCAGCAACTTCCTTAACAGAATCTTTAGCATTTTTCATCGCTACACCTTTACCTGCTCACTTAATTGCTGCAATATCATTTTCACCATCTCCAAAGTAAATAACATCTTTTGGATCAATGTTTAGTTGCTCTGTTACATATTTTAATCCATACGCTTTATCAACTCCGGCTGGATTCAATTCTATATTTGCATGAGCATCAGACACATAACTAAATTCAAAAATAGAAACATTGTTTTTTTCTGCCAATTCTCTAAATTTTTGTATATGTTTAGCTTTACCAAAACAAATAAACTTACTTACTTTCAATTTACTAAAATCAGTTTTATTATTGTAACTTATTAATTTTTGTCTTTTTGTTTTAAACTTCATAAATGTTCTGAATGCACTTATTTTTTTATTAGCATACGCATACTTTTCATCTTCAGAATAAGCAAAAATTCTAATTTTATTTTTATTTGCACACTCAAACAATTCTTTTGTTAATTTTACGTCAAAAGAAACAGTATAGTAAATTTTTAATTCACCTTTATTATCATGATTAAAACTAAAAGATTGACCTCCATTTTGTGAAACAAATGGATATGAAGACTTATCTATTTGTAATTCCTTTGCTATCTGATGAATTGTTGTTAAATTCCTTCCTGTTGCAATTACAACAGGAATATTTAATTCCTTTGCTTTTAAAATTGCATCTTTAGTTTTTTGATGAATTCCTGTTTTATGATCCAAAACAGTTCCATCAATATCAATTGCTATCATTTTTATCATTTAAGCTACCTCTTTTGTATTTAAATAAATTATACTTTATCGATATTTAAATAAAAGAAAACTAAGAATAAATCTTAGCTTTTTCTTATTTTAAATGCTCTAAGAAACTTAATGCACCTAAATATTGAACTGTTTGATTAGCAAACATATTAGATTTTTTAATAATATTTGCTATTTCTTCTGTTGATGAATTTTCATTAATATTTAATGAAACATATTCATTAATTAAATTAGAAATAAAAGCGTCACCAGCACCAGTAGTATCAACTAAGTTTTCAGCTAATATTGTTGGTACATAGTTCAATTTATTTTTTCATCCAAAAATAGTATCATTACATCCACGAGTTATACAAACTAATGCAGATGGATTTTTTTGCATTATTGTTTTAATAGCTTCTTCTTGATTTTCAATTCCCGTTAATAATGATAATTCATCTTCTGAAAACTTAATTAAACTTGCATTTTCCATGTACTTTTGACAATGAATTTTAAATGCTTCAATTTCTTCTTTAGTCGTTCAAAGTTTGTCTCTAAAGTTAGGATCAAACGAAAACTTAATTCCATTTTTGATTGCTAATTCAAATAATTGATTATATGATTTTTTTAAATTTCCTTCTAAGAAACCTGTAGCACTTCCAAAGTGTATAAAATCTATTTTTGAAAGCTTTTCACTTTCTTCTTTATCAAGTTGATATTCAGCATCACTATTTCTAATAAATTGGAAAAATCTTTCTTTATTTTCGTCTAGTGTAACTTTAGCAATTGTAGTTGGCTTATCACTAACTTGAATAAACTCTTCTTTAACATTAAATTTTTTAATAAAATCTTTTATTGGTGATACAAACTCATCATTACCAAGACTACCCATAAAATAACTGTTATTTTGTTTTAAAGCACCTATTGAACAAGCAACATTAAATGATGCTCCACCAACTTCACTTTTAATTGTGTTATTTTCTGAATAAACATCCATTAACACTTCTCCAATTGAAACTATATTTTTCATATTATTGTCCTTTTATCTCATTCTTGAATATTATATTATTTCAATTATATGAATACCCTTTTAATTGATTAATTTTTACATTTTTTAAATTTGTTAGAATTTTGTTATGTTCATTTATATAGAACCTTACTGAAACAGCATGTTCACCTTCATTAATAAAAATTTCCATAACACTTCTATCTACTAAAATTCTGATGCTTTTAACATTTAAATCTTCTAAATTAATTAAAGGTGGTAAATTTTCTTCATCTTTGAAAGTTGCTTCAGATCTATCTATTATAAATTTATTATCAATATTAGATATTTTTATATTTTCGTTTTCTTCATTTTTTATTAATATTTCAAATTCATTATTAATATCACTTGCACATATTTCAGCTAAACCATTATCATATGCATAAACATTTTCAAAACCTTTAATTTCATTTACTCTTAGTTCATCCAATTCTTTTATTGGTAGTTGATATAATTTATTATTTTTAACAAATAAATCTCTTGGAACTGTTAGTTGATTACTTCATGTTGTAAGCTCTGGTGGGAATGGATTAGATTTTGAGTTACCTAATCATCCTAACATAATCACTCTTTCTCCAGTATTACTAAACACTTGAGGAGCATAAAAGTCAAAACCTAAATCAATTTTTAATAAACTAGTTTTATAAATGAAATTTATATTATTATCAATTTCAACTTCTCTATATTTAACATAGTGACTTCCATCTTTTAATGGAGCGTCTTGTTCTAAACATGCAAAAACATATTCTCTTCCATCTAATTTAAAATAATTAGGACACTCTAGCATGTAAGCGTTTTGTTCATCGCCTTCATCAAATTTAACATCTTTGTAATTTTCTCAATTTGATCCATTGAATTTGTAAACATTTAGCATTGCCTTTAAATCTTTTGTTTGAGCTCCATTAAGCATATATAATTCATTATTTTTTTCAAAAACAATTGGATCTCTATAGTGACCTGTATATTTAGTTAAATCTGCTTCAAAAAGTAATTCTTTCGTTACTAATTTTTCTTTTAAGTCTATAAATGCCTTTAATGTATATGCTGTTCTATCAACATCATTGAACTTTATGTTACCTGTATAGTATATTTCAATTTCATCATTTTCATTTATTCTAGCACTTCCTGAAAAAACTCCATTAATATCATACTTTGTTGAAGGTATTAAAGTTAAACCTTCATAGTTGTAATTAATAAAATCAGATGTTGTATATAATGCTCATGATTTATTAAAATGTTGAATACTAAAAGGACAACTTTGCATAAAGATATAATATTTTCCTTTATGATATGTCAATCCGTTAGGGTCATTAGTAGAACCTGAATATCCAGCTAAATGAAACTGATTATTGTATCAATCGCTTTGCTTTTTATCATGTCATTTTTGAATATCTTCAAGATCATTATTGCTTATTAAGCTATATTTTTCTTTTTGCATATCATTACTCCGCTTTGCTTTTTCTAAATTTGATTTTGTCAAATTTTAATTTTGCTTTTAACTCATCAAATTTTAGGCCTAATTTAGTTTTTTTAACTTCCACGCCTTCTTTAAATAAGAAGAATGTTAGTAAGAATGCTGAACCAAAGGCTATAATGTTAACACCTATAATTTCCAATAGTTTAACTCAATCTCCTGTATAAAGTAATAATCCAGGTATTACAGTTACTCCCATTCCAGGACAAGTAACATTTAATGCTCCTGCAAATAGACCCCCAAAGAATGCACCAATAGATGCATATACAAATGGTTTTACTTTAGGCAAGTTTGTACCAAATATAGCAGGTTCTGTAATCCCAAAGAATGTTGACAATGCTGCTGAAAAACCTAACTCTTTATCTGATTTATCTTTAGCTTTTATAGCTATTGCCATTGCGGCCCCACCCTGTGAAATAATTGATGCTGTTCATATTGCATTAAATATTGAACCTGCTGGGTCTGCTCCATTAGCACCTGGTAAACTTCCATCAATAACAAGCTGCATTTCAAGTCCTTGTAATACTTGGTGACAACCAGTAATAACAATACCTTGTAAAAGACCCGCAATAATAGCTGTTCCAAACCCATATTTAATTCCTAATATCGCTTTTGTTGCAATTAATATCCCTTGTTCAACCATTAATAAAATTGGTCCAAAGAAGAATAAGGCAATTAATAAGGCAATTGAAATAGTTAAGAATGGTGTAAAAATCATATTAACTGATTTTGGCATTCATGATTTAATTCATTTTTCTAAGTATGCAACTACAATCCCTATTATTAAAGCTGGTAAAACTGAACCTTGGTAACCTGTAATAGGTATTATTCAAAATTTTATAGCTGTTATTGGTGCACCCATTGTTGCATCAACTAAAATTTCCTTTGTCTTATCATCAATTATTGTCGCAGTTCCCATTCATTTTAATCCTGCTTTATCTCAAGCTGCATATATTTGATTTATATTTAAACCTTTACTTGATTGAACATTAAAGAAATCTAATTGTGCATTGTATGATGCAATTGATCCTTTGTTTGGCAATAACGGACTAACTAACATTAATCCAATAATAATACCTAATACAGGATTACCACCAAATCTTTTAACAGTTGATCAACAAACAAGAACTGCTAGTGAATCAAATGCTGTTTTTGTAATTATGTCCACAACGATTCAAAGCAATGAATCTTGTAATTCAGAACCTTTTGGGTTTAAAATTTGTTTTAGTAATGCAGAAACCCCCATCGCTAATCCAGCTGCTACAATAGCAGGAATGATAGGAACAAATATGTCTCCTAAAACTCTCATACCTTTTTGGATTTGTCCAAAAAATCCTGATTTATTCCTTAAAGCTTCTTTATTGGCTTTAGCTTGTAATTTAAAGTCTTCTAATTTATCATTACTTATTTTTTCGTCTAATGATAAATTGCTTACTTCCATTTCATTTTGAACTTCTTCATAAACAGCTTCAACAACACCACTACCTAAAATAATTTGTAGTTGATTTTGTGAATAATTTATTCCTTTTGTTAATGGAGATGCTTTTATTTCAGCTTCATTAACTTTTGTTTTATCGATAAGATTTAATCTTAATCTTGTAACACAGTGAAGATAAGATTCAATGTTTGACTTACCTCCAACTGCTTCGATAAAACGTTTGGCTTCAAACGCATAATCTTTCTTTTTCATTTTTTCCTCTTTATATTTTTATTTTCTTCACTCTATAAAATCCCATTTAAAGAATTTAGGTTTATATCTACTTAATCTATACTCAAGTAGCTCTCCAAAAATTCCGTAAACATTTCCCTCATCAACAATAAAACCATTCAAACTATCATCATTAAAAATATGAAGTAATTCGTTTTCTCTTGTATCTTCAAAATATATTTTTTTTGAAGAGTGACTAACTTTAGAAGGCGTTTCAGACTCAACAAATTTCATTAGACCATTTTCGTTTAAGTAATTTAATGTTAAATTTTTATAAATTGATTTAGGTACATAACTTTCTTGGTATAAAATAACCTCGTTTGTATCTTTGTCTTTTCTCACACATTTAAAAAAGCAAACATCTGTTCCAACATAAAAATTTGTTTTTTTAGCTAACGATTCGTCTACTTTAATTTCTTTAAGTTCGTAATATTTATTTATTGAATTAGGGAATAATTCTCTAAAACTAAATAATAAGTTATTTTTTATTTTTTCTTGGACCACATATCCTTTACCATTAACTGGCTTAACAATTTGTAATTCTATTAGTTTATTAAATGCTATTCTTATTGGCTGTTCACTATACTTAAATTTTGTTTTAAGCATATTTTGACTAGGTAATACTTCACCTGGCTGAACCTTATTTTCTCTAATTAGATGCATCAAATAATCAAATACTATCTCTCATTTTTTATTCATTTATTTTTCCTCATTTAATAAAATTAATTATACTTTTTTTGAAAAAGTAAATTATATATTTTTAATCAAATATTCAAATAGAATAAAAATTGATTTAACTTAATATTTATTTTTCTCTTTTAATGCAAAACATTGTATTAAACACTATTTTTGCTATTTTAATTTTATTAAATTAAATAATTATTAAAATACCTATGATTATAACTTTTGCTATAAAAAAAGAAGCTCTTAAGCTTCTTCGATTAGATCATTTGATTTTTTAGTTTCATTTTTAAAGAATATTATTTTGATTTGTGGTTGTATTGTAATACTGTAACCAACAAGTAATAACAACATTACACCAAAGATGTTTCAAAAAGATGTTCCCTCTTCAATATTAATTGCAAATGTTATAATTGAAGCCATCATCATAGTTGTTGCCGCTGTTAGAACAACTAAGATTGTAATTGTAATAATTTTTGTTTGGAAATCTTTTCTAAAAAATAACTTAAGTACAGGTAAGATCATTGAACATCACACTAGAATTATTCCTGATAAGGCTAAAGCAAAATATTTTGTTCCATTTTCTACATCTTTTACATTTGATAGAATGTAAGTTCTATTGAAACCAATGCTATAGAAAGCAACTAATGTCAAAATACCAAATATCATAACATTAACGCAAACTGCCATGTTTAAAATGACTTTTTTAAAATTTTTCATAATTCTCCTTTTTTATCTTTAATTTATATTAACACACAACTCTTCCTTTATCTATTGCTTAGGCATTTGGGTGCAAAAAAAGTAATGCATAAAACATTACTTTCATTAAAAATTATTTATTTGCTAAGAATGATTCAACTAACTCAACAACTTCAGGAGTATCATCAGATGCTAATGCTTTATTTGCTAATTCTTCTGCTTCTGCCATAGTAATTTTGCTCATTAAAGCTCTTGCTCTTAACATTGAAGTTGCACTCATTGAGAATGCATCTAGACCCATTCCTAAAAGTAATGGTAAAGCTTGAATATCTCCAGCCATTTCTCCACACATACCAACTCACTTATTGTTTTTATGTGCCCCTTTAATAGTTAAATCAATTAATTTTAAGATAGCTGGGTTTAATGGTTGGTATAAGTATGAAACATTTTCACTCATACGGTCAGCAGCCATTGAATATTGAATTAAATCGTTTGTTCCGATTGAAAAGAAATCAGCGTATTTACTGAATTTATCTGCATTAACTGCAGCAGCAGGAATTTCAACCATCATTCCAACTTGAACATTTTCATCAAATGCGATGTTTTCATTTCTTAATTCGTCTTTGCATTCTTCTACGATTGCTTTAGCACGTTTAAATTCATCAACAGTTGCAATCATTGGGAACATAATTCCTAGTTCGCCATGTGCACTAGCTCTTAGTAAAGCTCTTAACTGATCTTTAAAAATATCTTTTCTATCTAATGTAAAACGAACTGCTCTATATCCTAAGAATGGGTTCATTTCATGTGGGAATTCAAAGTATGATAATTTTTTATCTCCACCAATATCTAGTGTACGAATAACAACTAATTTGGCTTTCATTGCATCCATTACTTGTTTGTAAGCAACATATTGTTCTTCTTCTGTTGGGAAGTGATCATTGTCCATATATAGGAATTCTGAACGGAATAACCCAATTCCTTCTCCACCATTTTCAATAACTGATTCAACATCAGTTGGAGAACCAATATTAGCTTCAATTAATTTTTCTTGACCATCAGCAGTTTTTGAAGGTAAATCTTTAAATTTTTGTAATTCAGCTTTTAAATCAGCAAATTCTTTTGCTAATTTTTCATATTCAGATTTAATTGCGTCTGTTAGATCTAATTCAACAACACCTGTTGTTCCATTTAATGCAAAAACTTCACCGTTTTTAACATCTGATGTAATTGTTCTTAAACCTAAAACTGCAGGAATTTCTAAACTTCTTGCCATAATAGCAGCGTGTGAAGTTCTTCCTCCAATATTTGTAGCAAAACCTTTTACAAATTGTTTGTTTAATTGAGCAGTTTGTGAAGGTGTTAAATCTTCAGCAACAATAATAACCTCTTCACTAATTGTTGATAAGTCGACAATAGCAATTCCTAAGATATGTTTAATAATTCTTGAAGCAACATCTTTAATATCAGCACTTCTTTCTTTAAAATATGGATCATCCATTGAGGCAAACATTTCATAAAAGTTATTAGTTACTTGTTGAGCTGCAAATTCAGCACAAACAGATTCAGATTTAATAACATTTATAATTTCGTCTTTAATAGCTGGATCTGATGCAATTTCTTTATGAGCATCAAAGATAGCCGCTTTTTCAGCGCCTAATTTTTCTAATGTAGTAATTTTTAAATTTTCTAAATCTTCAATTGATTTATTAACTGCGTTTTCTAATTTTAATACTTCAGCATCAATATCAGAAACTTTTGTGTTTTTGATTTCTACGTGTTCTTCAGCTAGAACTAAAGCTTTTGCTACTGCAATACCTTCACTAGCTCCGATACCTTTAAATTGTTTACTCATATTTTTTTCTCCTGTTTAAGTTATTTCATAACATATATAATTATAATATTTAATTGCTATCTTTTATATTAAAAATATTAAAAATTGGAAAAAATTATTAGATTAAAAATAAAAAATGATGGAAAACCATCATTAAACTTCTTTAAAAACTACTGAATCAACAGGAATATTATTACCTACGCAAAAATCATATAGCATTTGATCTACAGCTTGTTGGTTATCTGCTTCGGCAGTAAATAAAATTTCTGCACCTCTCATAATTACTTTTTTCATGATTATTCCTCCTATAATTTTATTTTCTTTTGAATTCATTTGGCGCTACTGCACCGTTTCTTTTGTGCTCACTTATTTTATGTAAATGATCAACTTTTGTTTTAACAACTTCATCATTTATTTCACCAGCTAAGTACGCATCAATTTGATCATAAGTAATTCCTAACTCACTTTCATCAGTTTGATTTTCTCATAAACTTGCAGTTGGTGCACGATTAATAATTGAAACAGGAACACCCAATATTCTTGCAGCTTCTCTTACTTCTCTTTTTAATAAATGAACTAATGGAACCATATCAACTCCACCATCACCAAATTTAGTAAAATATCCAATATGTCACTCATCAAGATTGTCAGTTCCTAAAACTAAGTATGAATTTGTCTGAGCAACAGTATAAAGAGTTGTCATTCTCAAACGAGCTTTTGCATTAGCTATTGCTAATTTATGATCAGGAGTTGTTGATTCATTAATTGCTTTTTTAAATGATAAAAAAGTTTCTTTTAATTCAACATCAATAGCTTTAATTCCACATTGATCAATCAATTCTTGTTTACATTTGTAATCTTCTTCACTAGATTCAATTGGCATTCAAACAGCTGTGTAATTATTTGGGAAAGCTTTTTTTGCTAGACAAGCAACAACAGCAGAATCAATTCCTCCACTTATTCCAATAACAACACCTTTAGCATTTGCATTTTTAACTGTTTCTCTAATAAATTCAACTAAATATTCTAAATATTCTTTTAATTCCATAATATTACTCCTTTATAAATTAATCCATTCATTCAAGTTCATATTCAAATACCTTAACGATATCTCCAGCCCCTACTCCACGTTCTCTTAACATGTCATATACTCCTGATTTTTTAAGTTTTTCATTAAATAGTAATAAGTTATCATCAGTAGTGATTGGGAACTTTTGATAAATTTTATAAATTGTATCTCCTGCAACTTCTCACCTACCATTACCTTTATTAAGAATTTGAATATCTTCCTCATCCTCTTCAAGGCGATAAACTTTGACTCCTTCATAAATATCTTGTTCCATTTCTCATAGTGGAACATATTTCGCTGTTTCAAGCTCTTTAGCAATTTTTAATAATAACTCATCAACATTATCTTTTAATAATCCTGATACAAAGACAACTTTCTTATTTTTAAAATAATCTTTAATATGCTCTTCCATCATATTTAATTGTGCTTCATCTGTGTCCATTTTGTTAGCTACAATAATTTCGGGTCTTTCATCCAGTTTATAATTATATTTAACTAATTCACTTCTAATTAATTCATAATTTCTAATTACATCTTCTTGCCCGTAATTTCCACTCATGTCCAGTACATGACAAATTACTCTACATCTTTCAATATGTTTTAAGAATTGATGACCTAATCCTTTTCCCAGACTTGCTCCTTCAATTAATCCAGGTAAGTCTGCAACAACGAATGTTGAACCATCTTTTGCTCTAGAAACTCCTAATTGAGGATTTAAAGTTGTAAATGCATAATCTGCAACTTCTGGTTTTGAATTTGAAATAGCTCTAAGCAGTGTTGATTTACCAGCATTTGGTAATCCAACAAATCCCACATCAGCTAAAACTTTTAACTCAGCCTTAACTTCAAAGAATTGACCAATTTCACCAGCTTCAAATATGGTTGGTGCTTTATTTCTGGAGTTCGCAAATCTTGCATTTCCTTTTCCACCTTTTCCGCCTTTAGCTACTAAAACTTGTTTCTTGTCTTCATCCATATCAGCCAAAATTGTTCCAGTTCTATTATCAATAATTAATGTGCCTACAGGAACTCGAACAATAAGATCTTTACCTTGCGCTCCATGCATATTTTTAATGTCACCCTTGAATCCATCTTGTGCGCTAATTTGTTTTTGAAGTTTTAAATCTAAAAGTGAATGTTTTCCACCATCGGCTTCAAATATAACACTTCCACCATTTCCACCATCTCCACCGTTTGGACCACCATTAGGTACAAAAAGGGCAGTATGGAAACTAACTGCACCATTTCCTCCATTACCGGCTTTGATAGTAAATTTAGCTGTATCAATAAATTTCATATATTCCAGCTCCTTTCTTTTCATATTATCAAATCATTTGGTTTCAACATTCATCACATAAGAATGTTGGTTTTTGATTTTCAAAATTAATATCTTCAAATTTTTGTCATTCTTGAATTGGTTTTTCTATTAGTTTTTCAACTTCTAAATCTGTTAAATTTTTACTTTGTTCTTTAATTAGACTGCCAATTGGTTTTGGATGTCCTTTTAAAACAAAACTTATTTGTGGTTCATAACATAATGAACAACCGATTCCAAAAGCTTGTATCATTACATCATTAAAATCATTAAACTCAAGATAGTTATCTCTATCAAAAATTATTTTATTATTCATAACCCTTAATCTCCTTTAATAATTCTGATGCTTTTTCTTCGTCAAAATCAAATCATTGCTTGATATAAGACATCTCCTTTTTTTCTTCTAACATTTCTATTGCAAATAGAATAAATGCTGCAGCTTTTTCATTTAAGAATAAGGTGTTGAAATTATCTAAATTATTTAAATAAAAATTAATATTTAACATCTTTGCATCATGTGCTATTCCTGGGTTTTCGTTTTCAATACTTTTTGAAATAACTTCATCAATTTTAGTTATAAATTTGAAATTATTTTCAAAATCAATTTCTGAAGGATTTCATTTTTTTTGGACACCACTGTATAAAACATCAAAAATTTTATTTATTTCTTGTTCTTTTAATGTAAAAAGAATCAAAGTTTTTATTGAATTATCAATTCTTTCTAAAAGAAGAATTTCAGAAACTTCATCTAGTTTATCTCTTAAATTAATTTTATTTAAAAAATTTATACCAAATGCTTGTTGTTCTCTGTCATTAGACTTCAATAATTGCAAAATATATTCAGCATTTAGATTATTGTTGCCATTGGCAGTATTTGAAATTTTTTCAAATACTTCAACTTTAAATTTCATAAGTTGTTCTTCAATATCTGAAGGAACATATGGCATTGCTAACTCCTGATTAATTTTTAGCAAGGCAGTTTCAAAATCATTTTTCAGAACCAGTTCTTTTAGTTCAATAATTAGCTCATCATAAAAATTCATAAAACCTCTTTCTAATAAAAAATCATGCCTTTTATAGCATGATTGATGTTTTCGAGTGGTGCCCACGAGAAGGCTCGAACTTCCGACCTCACGCTTAGAAGGCGCGTGCTCTATCCAACTGAGCTACATGGGCAATTAATAATTACATATATAAATATAACATAAATATTAATAAAATTAAAAGCAATTTTGCAAAAAGTTTAATATTTGAATAAAAAATAAATAAAACAAACAACTTTTAAATAGTAGTTTGTTTTAGTTGAATTATTATCATTTATTTCTTGATTTTTTAGATGAACTATTTGATGAAGAATTTCTTCTGTTACGTGTTCCTGAACCTTTATTTTCTCTCGGACCTGAGTGAACTCATTCACCTCTACCTGAACTTCTTCTATTTCTTCTTTCGTCTCCACCACGGTTTGAATCAGATCCACCTTTTTTATCATTAAATGATGCAGGTCTTTTGTCTTTTCCTGTTACTCTTTCTCAACGACCTGAATCTTGTTTTGAGTAATCTGTTTTAACATCTCATGAAGAATGTCTAGTTCCTTCAAAATTATTATTTTTTCTGTCTCCACGATTTGAATCTCTTTTGTCTCCACGGCCTGAGCTTCTTCTATCATCGCGTCCTGAACTTCTTCTGTCATCACGACCACGGTTTGAACTTCTTCTGTCATCACGCCCACGATTTGAACCTCTTCTGCCTGAATTTTCAGAGTTATTAGATGAGTTTCCATTACTTGAATAATCATCAACTAGAGATAAAGCTTTTTTAGCAAATTCTTTTTCTTCAGGTGATAAAGATAACATTCTTTCTTCTCATGATTGTGAAGTTCAAGCGCTACTTCTGCTATCTAGTCTTTCACTTGTTCTTTTTCTTTCGCCATGAGCAAAGTCTTTTCTATCATTGTGTCCAGCATTTCTTCTGTCATCACGACCACGATTTGAATCTCTTCTGTCTCCGCGACCTGAATCTCTTCTGTCTCCACGATTTGAATCTCTTCTATCTCCACGACCTGAATCTCTTCTATCTCCGCGTGAACTTCTATTTGAGTTTCCTCTTCCTTCTTGCTTGTCTACTTCACCATATTCAGAAATTTGCATTTCATCAATAATTAAATTAAAGTTTTTTTCTATTCCTTTTATTTGTCTTAAAACATTTTGATTTTGTACAAAAGTAATTGAATCACCTTTTGTATTATTTCTTCCTGTTCTACCAATTCTATGAACAAAATGTTCGTCTTCCATTGATACATCATAGTTAATTACGTAGTCAACACCTGTAATATCAATTCCACGAGCAACAACATCAGTTGCAACTAAAACTGATATTTCATTGTTTCTAAATTTTGCAATAGCTCTTGATCTTTGTGATTGTCTTTTATCACCATTAATAACTATAGCTCTAATTCCTGCTGCTTCTAAATTGTCTGCAATTTTATCTGTATGGTTTTTTGTGTTTGAAAAAACAATAGCTCTTTTAGGTTTGTGTTTTTTAAATACTTTAACAATTAAATCTTCTTTGCTAAAACCTTTTGTGAAAATAAAGGTATTTGTAATATTAGCATTAACTTCTATTTGATTTTCAATTTCAATAACGTCATATTCATTCATATAATCATTAGCAATTTGCATTACTTTTGGTGATGTTGTAGCTGAAAATAAACCAATTTGAACATCTGGTGAAACTCTTTCAAATAATGCATCAATTTCGTTTTTAAATCCCATTTTTAGCATTTCATCAGCTTCATCTAAAATGATTGTTCTAACATCATCTAATTTTAAAGTTTTTCTATTTAAGTGGTCATTAACCCTTCCTGGAGTTCCCACAACTATTTGTGAGTCTTTCAGTCTTTTAATTTGATCTCGCATATCAGCTCCACCTATTAATGGTGCTATTACTAGATTTTCTATTCTTGATCCAAATATTCTAATTTGGTTAACAATTTGCATTGCTAATTCTCTTGTTGGTGCCATTATAACGGCTTGAACTCTTCTTTTGTTTGGTTCTATTTTTTCTAAGATTGGTAATACGAATGAGGCTGTTTTACCTGTACCAGTGCTTGATTTACCAAAAATGTTTTTTCCTTCTAGGAAAAGTGGTATTGCTCTAGCTTGAATTTCTGTAGCTTCGTTAAAATTAGCTTTTTCCAGTGCGACTAATACTTTGTCGCTTAATTGTAATTCTTTAAATGTCATTTTCTATCCTTTTTCTATACTCAGGATCAAAAAATCAGCATTTTAAATCACAAGTCATTTATATATTATAGCATAGTTGCTTGTAATTAAAGAAATTAAAATTTTTATTATAAAAAGCAGCCTAAAAGTTGCTTAATTATTTATTATTTTAATTTCATTTCTTTAATATCAGATAGTAACATTTCATGTTCTTTATTTAATTGAATTTTATTAAAGTTTTTTACAAAAAATCTTGAAGTAAAAATTGTTTCATAATTATCCGCAAATATTTCAATTGATGATGAATCAATAAATATTTCAACTTTTTGATTTTTGAATTTTCTTAATGCTTTTCTTGGTGTTTCAAAATTTCAATCAACTTTTGCAGTTTGATTTGTTCTATCTAAAATTATTTCTTTATCAGTAAATTTTATTTCTATAAATTCATTTTTTTCGTTAAGAATTTTAATGTCTAAATTATCGCTTAAATCAAACTCTAAATGTATTGCTTTGTTTACACTTAATTCTTTAAATGCTTCTTTAGTTGTTTTAGTTAAAACATTTTTTTTGAATTCTGAGTAAGGTTTTTGAACTAAAATTTCTTTTGATCAGCTTAGTTCTCTTGGTATTGTTAACATTGAGTGTCATGAGTATTCATCTGTTGGATATTGAACATCAACCGCACCTAATCAACCTATCATTAAAAGTTTTTTATCAACTCAATAAGTTTGCGGTGCATAAAAATCATGTCCGAAATCCATTGTTTTTAAAATTGATTTTTCATTCAATTTATTGTTTTCAAAATCTAATTTATCTATTTGAGTATAAACAACATTTCTTGAACTATTTAGTTCATAAGGATTTTCTTCATTAAATCACCCTTCTGATGATTGCATAAATAGCATTTTTCCTTCTAGATAATCTAAATTAGGGCATTCTCACATGTATCCATAAGTTTGGTCTAATGATGGTTTTAGTATTCTATCAAAAGTATATTTTTCCATATCGTCAGTTTTGTAGAAAACTAACCCACCAAGCATATCAGCTTTACACTGAGCACCAAAAATCATATATTTGTTATTTTCATATTCAAATATTTTTGGATCTCTTACGTGAGGTGTGAAAAGATTTTTATCGTGCTCTACAACAACTCTTTTATTTACAATTTTTTCATCAATGAAGTCCGCTTTGATTTGCACTTCTTCAATCATTTCGCCATTTTCTTCAATATTACCTGTGTAGTAAATTTTTACTCCGTCTTTTTCTTTAAAAGCTGAGCCAGAAAATGCTCCTGTTCTTTCGAATTCTTCTGTTGGTATTATTGATACACCTAAATCATCATAATTAACAAAGTCTTTAGTTTTAACTAAACGTCAATGTTTCATTCCATGATATGGTTGAAGTGGTGATCATTGATAATGAATATAATGTTCTCCATCTACATAAACTAATCCATTTGGATCATTCAATAATCCATTTGGAGGTGCTATATGATATGTTGGTCTATAATATTTATCACTTGCTACTAATTCATTTGCTTTTTTAATATCATCTTGATTATGTTCTGTTATTAAATTTAATATTGTTTCTTTATTTAATTTCATGTTAATTCACCGAAAAATCTCTTTCTAAAACTTTTGCATTCATTTCTTTGAAAACTTTAATTTTTGATAAACCAATTGTTGCAAAGAAAGTTGTTATAAATGTTGCCACAATAGCTATTGCCATTCATAAGTATGGCCCACCCGCTATTGTGTGTATGTTAAATTTATCTAATATTTCAGGTTTAGTTGTAATTGATAAAAATACTAACAATGAAGCATTACCATTTGTACAAATCACTCCAGCAAATGTTGTTATTATAATACCAACAGTTGCACCAATACTTGCTGCAATCACTGGATAAACAAATTTTAATCCTACACCAAATAATGCTGGTTCAGTTGATCCACTTACATATGCTAATGAATATGAAGGTATTGCTGTTCTTTTTAATTCTTTATTATGTCGATTTATAATTGTTACAGCTAAGATTGAAGTTGCTACTGCAATATTTAATTGTGTAAACATCGGCATCATTGTTGTTCCACCAAATGTAGTAAACTGTTGTAAGTTAATAACTACCAAGACTTGAATTAATCCGGTAATAACTAACCAAGGTAAGGCTAATCCTAAAATTGGATTAAATATATATTTAGCAACATTATCTGTAGTTGCTCAAACCACACCTTCATTCATTCCATATGTTAATAATAAGCCTAAAGGACCTACCAATAAAATACCAATAAAGAATGTAGAAATTGTAATCATTGGTATTGCAACCATTTCTTTAAATACAGGTATATCAAATTTGTTTGCAAATCTTTCAATATAGACTGCAATAAAACTCATTGCAACTATAGGAAGTATTTGACCAACATATGATATTTTTCAAGGATATCCTGATTCAAGGAATGATGCATCTCCAAATCATTTAAATATGTCACCATATTCTCCACTCATAATGTCATTTGTGCTTATCAAATCATGGAAACATAATACAATACCAATTGATATACCAATTGCTTGACTACCTTTCATAAGTTTAAAAATTGATCAAGGAATCATTATTGAGAAAGCTAAGTTTAATGCTTTTTGTAAAATATCAAACATTTCCCCAACTGCTTTTGCAAATTGACCAGTTTCTGATAAAGTTCCTGATCCAAAATCTATACCATTAAATACATTTGATAATGTAGCTACTATGGCCATTGTTATCAAAAGAGGTATAAGAGGTTTTACAATAACAGAAATCCCATCAGTTACTACTTTAAAAAAGTTCCCCTCTTTATTAACTCTTACTTCAAAATCATTAGGAATCTCTTCATATGAAATTTTTAGCGATTTTAATAAATTTAAAAAAACTTCATCAATATTCTCGTTAACAATCAATTGAACAAAGTCATCTTTTAGTAATGTTTTAACAAAAATTTTAGAACCTTCAAGTTTATTCAAATTTAATTTTGTTATGTCAATAACTTTGATTCTGATTCTTGTTGAACATCTATTAATTAACTCGATGTTTTTTATTCCACCGACAGCTTCTCTTACTTTTTTACATTCGTCGTAAAAGTGGCTGTTTATTTTTGCATGTTTCATTTTTTCACCTTTCAAAAAATAATAATTTCTATTTATTTTTACCTTTTTAGAAATTATTCTAAACTTATTATAAGTCTAATTTAACCTACAATGAGTTGTTAAAAGTAAAAACCTATAATCATAAGTTGGATAAAATGCAAACAAAAAAAGTGGCTAATAACCACTTAGTTTTTTATTAAATTACACATGCATCACATTCATAGTTTTCACTATCTTCTAATACTTCTTGTCTTACACGTACGTAGTAGATTGATGCACATTTTTTCTTGAATGCATGAATGTATGCTTTGTTTAAGTCACGAGTTGTAACTTGGTCTGTCATAAATAAAGTTAATGAAATAGCTTGATCAACATGTTGTTGAGCTGCAGCAACAATATCAATAATTGGCATTGGCCCAACTTCATATGCTCCTAAAGCATAGTAAGCCATGTTATCAAAATTGATGTTGTATGCTGGAACGTAAATTCTACCTAATTTACCTTCTTTACGTACTTCAATTGGTGCTACAACTGGTTGTAAGCTTGGAGTACATGAAGATAAGTAACTAATTGATCCTGTAGGAGCAACAGCCATTAAGTGTGAATTTGCGATTCCATCTTTTTTAATTAATTCAACTAATTCAATTCAATCTTGTTGAGTTGGAATAGTTACATTGTATTGGGCAAATAATTCTTTAACTCTTTGTGTTTCAGGAGTTCATTTATCTTCTGCACATTTAGTATATTTATTAAATCAACTTCCATCAGCAAATTGTGATGTTTCAAATCCATCAAATGTGTCATATTGTAAAGCCAATTTATGTGATGCTTTAAATGCATTATATGCCATTGCATAGAAGAACATATTTGTAAAATCAACAGCTTCAATTGAATTATATCAAATAAAGTTTGTTGCTAAGAAACCATGTAAGTTCATTGCTCCCAAACCGACAGCATGATTTTTTTTGTTTCCTTGTTGAATTGAAGGAGCACTACTTAAATCACTTGTTCTTGAAACTAAATCTAAAGCATTAATTGAGTGTTCAATAACTTCTCCAAATTCAGCTCCACTTTCCATTACTTTAGCAATGTTAAGACTTCCTAAATTACAACAGATATCGTCTCCCATAGTTTTAAAACTTAAATCATCGTTAAAAGTACTTGGTGTTGAAACTTGAGCAATTTCACTACACAAGTTACTCATAACAATTCTTCCAGTTGCTGCATGAGCATTGTTATTATTTACAGTATCATCAAACAAGATGTATGGGTATCCACTTTCAAAATGCAATTCTGCAACAGTTAAAAAGAATTTTCTTGCATTAATATAAGTTTTTTTGATGTTTGGGTTTTCAATTAAATTATAGTATTCTTTAGTAATTGAAATATCTGACATTGCTTTTCCATATTCTCTTTCAACATCATAAGGACTGAATAAAGCCATTTCTTCATTTTTTTGAGCTAATTCAAAAGTAATATCTGGAATAACTAATCCTAATGATAATGATTTAATACGAATTTTTTCATCAGCATTTTCTCTTTTTGTGTCTAAGAATGACATAACATCTGGGTGGTGAGCATTTAAGTAAACTGCACCAGCACCTTGTCTTTGTCCTAGTTGGTTAGCATATGAGAATGAATCTTCTAAAATTTTCATAACAGGGATAACACCAGTTGCCTGGTTAGCAATGTGTTTAATTGGTGCTCCTAATTCACGTAGATTAGTTAAACATAAAGCAACTCCACCACCTCGTTTTGATAATTGCAATGATGTTGTAACAGCACGACAAATTGATTCCATGTTGTCTTCTACTCTTAATAGATAACAAGAAACATATTCACCACGTTGTTTTTTACCAGCATTTAAAAATGTTGGTGTAGCTGGTTGGAATCTTCCTAACATTAATTGTCTTAATGTTTTTTTTGCAGATTCAAAATTTCCATTTCCCAAGAATAAAGCATTCATAACTGCTCTATCTTCAAAATTTTCCAAATATTTTTGACCATCAAATGTTTTTAAACCATATGAATTATAAAACTTCATCGCTCCCATAAAACTTGGAAATTCACGATTGAATCCATAAGCGATATCAGTAATTTCTTCAATTTGTTCAATACTATATTTGTTAATAACTTCTTCTTCATAGTATCCATTAGAAACTAAGTATTCAATTCTTTCTTTAACTGAATCGAACTTTACTAATCTTGGTTCAACATGATGTTTTAAGTAAGCTTTAGCAGCTTCTACATCTAGTTTAAAATTATCTGATCCAGCAGCTAATATTTTAGCTCTGGCATTTAACGTAACATATTCATCACTTTCTTCTGTACCAGATAATGTATTTATTTTTTTATCTTCCATCTTTATTTTCCTCAAAAGTCTTTCAATATTTTATTAATTTTGTCTACGTCACCTTGAGTTCCCAATAATTCAAATTGATATAACAATGGAACATTAAGTTTTTTTGATAAAATTGGTCCTGCCATTGCAAAAGTATTACCAAAGTTAGTATTACCTGAAGCAATTACGCCCCTACAAAAACTTCTGTTGTTTTCATTGTTTAAAAATTTAATAACTTGTTTTGGAACTGCGCCTGAAGTAAATTCTCCACCACCACTGTATGTTGGAGTTATTAATACATAATCAGAATCAACAATAATTTCTTCTTCTAATTCGTATGGTATTCTTGAATTTTCAACACCAAGTTTTTGAATAAATCTATGTGTATTGTTTGATATTGATGAAAAGTAAACAACATGTACTTTTCCTGTAGGTTTAACAATTTCTTCACCCGAAACTAATTTAATATCATCATGCATAATTTAAAACTCCCAATCTTCGTCTTCTGTTTCTTCTGAAACACCCATAATGTATGATGAACCATTTCCTGAGAAGAAATCGTGGTTTTCATCAGCTCTAGCAGATAACTGAGTAAAGATTTCTGGTTCTATTTTTGTTTCTTCTTCTGTGAATGGTGAATCATAACCTAAATTTTGCAAGAATTTACCTGCGTTGTACACACTGAATCTGATTGCATCTTCAGCAAGTCCAAAACCATCATATAATTCTTTTAAATAAGCTGTTTCTAAATCAATTAGTTCGTATAATAATTTAAATACGAAGTCTTTCATTTCGGCTTGTTTTTCTGGAGAAAGTTTAGCTACTTTCTTTTGGTATTTGTATCCACTGTAGTAGTTGTGAATAACTTTATCTCTTAAAATTAATCTAATAATATCTGAAGTATTAGGCAATTTACCTCTAGCTGATAGATAGAATGGTAAATAGAAACCTCCATATAGTAAGAAGCCTGGCATTAATGCTGCTGCAACTTTTGATTTTAAAGGATCATCATTAACATAGTAAGGAATTAATGCTTTTGCTCTTTCTTGTAATGTTTCTGTATTAATAACTCATTCATGAGCTTCTTCAATTTGTTCACTTGAACATAATGTTGAGAAAATTGATCCATATGATCTAGCATGAACAGCAACCATGAATGCAAAGTTTGTATAAATAACTTGTTCGTGATCTGTTAATGAGTTAGGTACTTGTGCAACGTCTCCAACTGTTGCTTGGATTGTATCTAATAAAGTCAATCCAGTAAAAGTTCTCGTAATTAATTCTTGTCATTCTGGTGTTAATGTTCTTCATGATGTTAAATCATTTGAAACTGGTATTTTTTCTGGTAATCAGAAGTTTTGTGTGATTCTATTTCATACTTCTAAATCTTTTTCATCGTTTACTACGTTTCAATTAACTGAACGCATTTTACCCTTGAATCCTTGTTGCGCATATTCAATAGGCGAAACAGATTCGTTATAATATTGGTTTTTTATTTTAGCCATATATATCCTTTCGTTTTTTCTCTATTATAAAAGTCAACTAAATAAAAAAGTTTCTTTTTTGTCATTAGGACGTAAAAAGAAACTTTAATTAATATAAAGAGTGGTTTTTCACTTATAGTCTTCAAATTGGTTTGAAGGCGGGGTCAGTAGCCCATTATGCTACCCTGTATAAGTTTCTTTTATATTCAGTTGTAAGATAATAATAATTTTTTATTTTTTAAAAATCTTAAAATTAACTATTGATTTTATTTTTTTTCTATTTAAAATGTTGTAATTTGTATAACACTCCAATAGAATCAATAACTTTTTCCTTTTGTTGAAGTTTTTTATATTGTGTTAACAGCTTATTGATTTTAAATTCTATTAATTCAAGATCTTTATATGTATAAGACATCATATTTTTTTTGTAAGGTCCAAAAGCTATGATGTAGTATTTAATTAATGTTTCTCATGAATATTCAAAAGTTTTTGGTGCTTTTGGGTCAATGGTTATGGTCAAAGAAAGTATTTTTAACATAATTGACATTTGAGAATTATAATCAGCTATTTCTTCGAATCGATCTGCCTTAGTTAACAATTTTTGAAAGTTTTTTGTATCTAAATTTATTGATTTAAATTTTACATTTTTATAATTAAACTCAAATTTCCCATCAATCTCACTATAAAAGTTCATAGTTTTCACTATTCCAACTTTTTTAAATGATATTAGACAGTCTCCTAAAACACCATTATTTCGCTTTGTTTTATTAACCATTTCCATGTAATAAGTTGAATATCTTACTCTAGCTACAAAATCCATCAACTTCTCAGCTCTAAATTTTATTTTTTTGTATTCTTTAAACTTTTTAGAGTGTTTTATTGTTCAAGCAGGATTAAAGTCCTTTTGATTTATAGGACACATGCTGTGAACTGTTTTAAGAGCTCCATCAAAGGTTTTAATATTTATTTTACCTTGTTCCTTAGATGAACTTAAAAAGAGTGGTAAATAAGCGTATAGAGCTTCATAAACCTCATCTCCTTCAGATATAACTGAAATATTCTTTAAATTATCTCTCAAAAATATAGTTGTTATTTTTGAAAGTTCATGAATTATTTTAAACTTTTGTTTAATATTAATATTTTCTCAATTATCTTTTTTAAAATTCAAAATAAAAGCATTTAATTCATCTTCATTTTTTAAAAATTGAATTGTTGGGGCAAGCCATTCTTTTTCTTCAGAACTCAGTTCTCTGCCTTTTTTATATGCTTCAGATATGTTTTTTCTTGTAAATACTTTTTTGATCTTATCTACCATATCAGCAGGTTTAAGAACATCTATCATAACCATTGTTATTAAAAATGGGTAAACAATTGAATAATAATATTTGCTTTCTTTATCATTTTTAAAATTTATATCATATTCAAATTTACTTGTTAGAGCACATAAACTTGCGAAATTTCAATAATAATTTTGACTGATATCTTCCGAACTAATAAATGATGTTTTAATAATATGATTTAAAACAAATTCTTCAATCACTTCTTTAATAAATGATTTTTGAATTTCGTCAATTTCTTTAAATTTTGATTCTACATTCTTATCTTGAAATGTAAAAGTGAAAAGTTCTTTATAATTTTCAATTATGTAATTAGATATTTCAGTATACTTTTCAGGTTCTATATTAATCAATGACTCATTTTTTCATAATTGAAATTGAAAAAGAGAATAATAGGTAACATCATAAATTTCGTTAACTTTTTCTTTCAAATCATTATTAATTTTTTTAAAAATTTGAGATGAATCTTTTTTAATATATTCGTTAAAATATGCTCAAAAAATAGTGTCTAAACGATTTATCATGTTTTTTCTTCTTTCTATATATTTTTAATGTAGTCTTTAATAGAATTAATCGCTAATTCTGAAAAGTATTCATTTTTTAGTTTTTTAATTTCTTGTTTTGTTACTTTTCTGCTAGGTCTTTTAAAATCAATTTCATCTACAATACCTCAATTTGCTTTCATGGGTTGAAAGTTTGTTATTGATGCCTTGTTAATATAATTTAGTAAAGCTCCTGATACAGTTTTAGAAGATGGAATACTCATTTCCTTATCTTCTATAAAATTTGCTATGTTGATTGCAGTTATTAATCCTGAAACACTAGATTCAACATATCCTTCAACACCTGTTATTTGACCAGCAAAAAATATATTTTCATTTGATTTAAGTTGTAAGTATTTGTTAAGAACTTTTGGTGAATTAATAAAGTTATTTTTATGCATAACACCATATCTAACAAACTTAGCATTTTCTAATCCTGGTATCATAGAAAAAACTCTTTTTTGTTCAGGTCATTTTAAATTTGTTTGAAATCCAACAATATTATAAAGTCTGTCATTTGCATCATCTTGTCGCAATTGCACAACAGCATGATTTCTTGTGCCATCAGGTTTGTCTAAACCTCTAGGTTTCATTGGACCAAATAATAATGTTTCAATACCTCTTTTAGCCATAGCTTCAACTGGCATACATCCTTCAAAATATTTTAATTCAGCTTCTCCTGGTAAATGACCAATAGCAATTTCTGCTTTAATTAGTTCATTATAAAAATTTAAATATTCTTCTTTTGACATTGGACAATTTATATAATCACTAGTTTCCCCTTTGTCATATCTGTTTTTTTGATAAGCTACGCTCATGTCAATTGAATCTTTTTCAATTATTGGTGCAACAGCATCATAAAAGTAAAAATCATCACTACCAATAATTTTAGTAATTTCTGATTGTAGTTTATCAGTGGTTAATGGTCCAGAAGCAATTAGAGTTATTTCGCTTGGGTCAATATTTTCGACCTCCTGATCAATTACTTCAATATTTTTATTTGAACTAATTTCATTTGTAATGTATTCTGAAAATAAAACTCTATCAACTGCTAGACTTCCTCCAGCTGGAACTTGTGCGTATTCTGCCGCTCTAATTATTAAAGAATCTAAAAGTCTCATTTCTTCTTTTAGAGTACCAACTGCATTAGTCATTTCATTGCTTCTTAAAGAATTAGAGCAAACTAATTCAGCAAACCCGTCCAAGTTTTGGACGGGGTTTTTTGTTATTCTTTTTACTTCATAAAGTTTAACTTTTATATTTCTTTTTGCTAATTGATAAGCAGCTTCTGTGCCTGCTAAACCAGCTCCAATAATATTTACTGTTTTATTTTTCATTAATTCATCAATCCTGCTTCATATAATTTTTTAAATCTACCAGGAGTTGATATTAATTCATCATAAGTTCCTTGTTGAACAATACCTTTTCCATTTGCTCCAAGAACGATGATTTGATCTACATTTTTAATTGTTGATAAACGGTGAGCAATAGTAACACTTGTTCTACCTTTCATCAATTTATCTAATTCACCTTGAATTTCTTTTTCTACAATATTATCTAAAGCTGATGTAGCTTCATCTAATATTAAGAAGTCAGGGTTTTTCAAGAATACTCTTGCAATAACTAAACGTTGTTTTTGTCCACCTGATAATAAGAAACCTCTTTGACCTAAGATTGTATTATATCCATCTTTTAATGAAATAATAAAGTCGTGTAAATTAGCTTTTTTACATGCTTTCATAATTTCTTCATCAGTTGCATCAAATTTAGCATATCTAATGTTTTCAAAGAAATCACCAAATAAAATTTGTGGTTCTTGTTCTACATATCCAACTCTACTTAAGTATGCTGGTAAGTTAATTGTATTTAAATCATGTGAATCTTTTACTAAAGAATCTTCATTTTTATATTTACCTTCAACCATTATTTGCCCATCTACTGGCATGTAAAATCTCAATAATAATTTAGCAATTGTTGATTTACCGCTACCTGTTTCACCAACAAAAGCATAAGATTTACCTTTTTCAAACGTAATATTCATTTTTGGCAAAATAGTTTTTTCTGGTTTTTTAGGATAAGCAAATGAAACATTTTCAAATGTAATTGAATTAATTTTTTCAATTTCAGGACCTTGAGGGTTTGGTTTAATTGTTGGTTCAGGGTCAGTTAACTCTGAAATTCTCTGAGCCGCATTTTGTGCTCTTGTAGCTGATCTTAATGTTGGAATTAACATGGCAATAGCACCAACAACAAATGATACTAAAACTTGGGCTAAAGGCATTTTAACTAATAATAGTTCAGTATTACCATTTTTTAAGAAAGCAACGCAAAATATGATAACAAATAAAGGCATCATTGCTGAAGCTGTTATTTGAATTCATTGAGTTAATAAAGCTGATCATTGAACAGCTTTATCACCAGCTCTATTATAAATTTCATTTAAGTCTTCAACTCTTTTAACCTCATATTCTTCAAGACCAGAAGATTTAATTAAAGATATATTTGAAATTCTATCTGTCATATCTTGATCAACTTCACGTTTTCTGTCAAAAGCTGCAATTAGTTTTCTTCTATTTTGAATAAAAATTAATACAGCAATACCAATTGAGAAAACCATATAGACAGCCATAATAACTGCGACATATCAAATTCCTGATAGTATCATGATTATTACAGCCATGATTATTCCAGTTAAGAAATAAATTATATTTGTAAAGAATTGTTGAATACCAAACGCTAATGATTGTGTATCACCAACAAGTCTTGTCAAAATATTTCCTGATACATGATCAAAGAAGAAATCAACATCTTGTTGTGCTAATCTAATCAACATTTTTTGTCTTTGATTAATTTCAACATGTAAAGAAAATTGAGCGACACTTCAGTTAACAACATACTCAGATATGAATAAAAGTACAAGAGTTGCTAATGTTATATATAATCAAATTTCTCAATCTATAACAGATACTTGTCATGCTAAAAAGCTTAAAGTTTCTTTTTTTTCTGGTCCTGCTAAATCATTCATGATACCTGAAATCATCATTGTTGCAAATACGGGTAAGAATGTTGAAATTATTGCATCTAACATTGTAAAAAAACAAACAGCAAAGAAAAGAGTTTTATTTTGGCCTGCTGATTCAAATATTTGCTTCATAAAAACACCAAGTTTTTTAAATGAAAATTCCATATTTACATCAAAACCATGTTTGTTTAATTGTTTTTGATTATTATTGCTCATTACTTATTACACCCTTTCCATCATTTTTTGAATTACCTGCATCATATAAATCTTTAAAATGACCTGGCACTTTTTTAAGTTCATTGAAAGTTCCTCTTTGAACTATTCCTTGCTTAGGAGCTAGAACTAAGATTTCATCAACATTTTTAATTGTAGATAGACGGTGTGCAATTGTTACACTTGTTCTACCTTTCATTAATTCATTTAATTTTGCTTGAATTTCTTTTTCTACAATATTATCTAAAGCAGAAGTTGCTTCATCTAATATTAATAATTGAGGGTTTTTTAAGAACATTCTAGCAATTACTAAACGTTGTTTTTGCCCACCAGATAGCATAAATCCTCTTTCACCAAGAATTGTTTCATATCCGTCTGGTCAACTCATAATTAATTCATGTAATTCAGCTTTTTTACAAGCAGCTATAACTTGTTTATCGGTTGCATCAAATCTTCCGTATCTTACGTTGTCATAAACATTACCTAAGAAAATAGCAGGTTCTTGCTCAACATATCCTACTTTGTCTAAATAACTTGATAATACAACATCTTTTAAATCGACATTTTCATTAATTAAAACTTGTCCAATAGTCGGATCATAAAATCTTAATAACAATTTTGAAATTGTTGATTTACCAGCACCTGTAGTTCCTACGAATGCATATGATTTACCTTGTTCAAAAGTAAAATCAAATTTTGGTAAAATAAGTTCTGTTGGTTTTTCAGGATAAGCAAATGCTACATCTCTAAAATAAATATTTCCTTGAATTTTATCAATTACCACACCTTCTTTATCCTCAAAGTGATTATTGAATCTTGGCTCTTGTTCTAAGATTTCACCAACTCTTTTTGAAGCTACGTTTGATTGTGTTAATCCAACTAAAACTCTTAAGAAAGACATCAGTGGACCAATCATTAAAGCTGAAGCTGAAATCATACCTGGTAAAACTGCGGCTACATGTGAAGCATCATAAATTAATACGGTAGCAATAATCATAACTGTTTCAATTGCATTAATGATTAAGAAAATTAAAGACAATATCATTGCTTGATAGTAGTTCATATGTGTTGATTGTTTAAAATAAGGAACGTGCTTTTCAATAAATCTATTTTCTTCATATTCTTCAGTTCCTGAAGCTTTAATTAGTTTAACATTACTAATTCTGTCAGTAACATCACCATTAACTTCTGTAACAATTTTTCTTGTTTTATATGCAATTGGTTTCATTGGAATAAATAAAACTGCAAAAATTATAAACATTACTACAAATACAGAAAATAATACAATTGTTAAAGACCCTGAAATTGTTGACATAACAATTATTGAAGCAACGGTTGTTAAAACTCCATTTAAGAAAGTAATTGGAATAATTCCAGTTTGCTCCCCAATAATTTGAGTATCAGATACAACTTTGGTCAAAATTTCACCAATTTTTTTATCTGAATAATAAGACATATCCATTGAAACTAATTTCTTGTTTAAATCATTTCTTAAGTCCACTTCGATTTTTTTACCTAGCATACCTGCTGTTCATTGAGAAACAAAAGTAGCTAGAGCCATAAATAATATAATACCTATTTCAATTCCCAATAAAGGATAGAATTTTAGGCCTCATCATTTTTTCATTGCTGAATCAATCATTTCTTGAAGTTGGTTTGGTAAGTTTGCTACATTACCATATTTTTCAATAGTTACAGCTGCACTCATTTGTTCAATAATTTTAGGTGTCATCGCTGTTGAAATTGATAAAATAATAACTGAAACTAACATAAGCGTTGTTCATAATTTATTTTTTTTCATATATCTAATTAATAAACCAATATATGTAGTTTTTTTCTTAGATTTACTTGTATCTAATTCTGTATTTAAGTCAGATTTTTTTAATCATCTTGAAACTCTAACTTGTGGTGTTGAAGATTCATTTAGCTTTTCATTGTCAAGCATCTGTTGTTCTTCTCTATCCATATAATCCCCTCATTTCTAAAAAATACCATTGCGTATTTTAAATATTTTACCACCAAAAGACAAAATAAAAAACACCAAAAGTGTTTTTAAATTTGATTTAAAATATCTGTTGCATTTTCCAATAATTTTGCACCATTTTTAAGTAAATTATTACTTGATGATTTAGAGTTTTTTAAATTTTGAGGTATTGCAAAATAAGGTTTGTTTTCATTGATTACTGCATTTACTAGTGGTTCAATTTCACTAAAGTTTGAATGTTCTAAGAATATCACTGCTTTTGATAACCCATTAATAATTCTAATATTCATTTCATTTTTATTATTAATTGATTTATATTTAAAATTGTTTGATTCTTCATATTCACTAATCACCAAGAAATCATAATAATCAATGTTTTTGTATTTGCTTCAATATTCACTTTCAACAAACTTTTGAAGAGGCTCTTTAGTTAATATTATTAGTTTTCCTTTTTTTGCAATTATGAAATCAATTATTCTATGATCAGAATCACTTTCTGCTGAAATTAAAACTGTTCTTTTTTCTTTTATCAAATCATTAACGACTGCCTTTATCGCATTATCATTATATTCGTCAAGATTATCAGAACTGCTAATATAAATAGTTTGAAAGTAGTTTTGTAATAATGAAATATTACCTAAATAATAAATAATGAATGAAGGTTTCATTATTTGCTTAAGATTATTGGGATACAATGGATTAATTATTGAAATGAAATTATTTGGTATTGAATTAGGAACCTGAATTAATTCCTGAGTTTCTATTTTTTCTTTTCTGTCTAATGCATCATAAATTTGTTCTCAATCTCCATGATACTTTAATGAGAAATATAATAAAACATTATCCATTATTAGTTTAAATACATTATTCTATTTGCAATAATTTCATTAAAGACATTAGCATTCTCTTTATTAATAGATGAATGCACTCTTGCTTCGATACCAACAACAGCTTGATCATGTAATGCAAACTCATCATTAATAGCAGAAGACCAAGCTTTAACGTTAATTAAATCGTCTTCATTTTTTCCCGTTTTTGATTTATAAGAGTTGGGGACTCTAACTACAAATTTGTATAACTTTGCGTTACCATCTTTTGAAGTATAAGCAACTTGTGCATCTCCTTCAATTTGTCCAATTATATTTACTAGATTCATATGAACTCCTTTTTGTTATTCGTCAGACACCTGACACAATATAATTAAGGAAAAAATAAAAAAAAATAACATTAAAAGTTATTTTCTAAAATATCTTTAATCGGTTTATAGCTTTTTCTATGAATTGGCAACACACCAAATTTTTTAGTTTTTTCTACATGCTCTTTAACACAATAACCTTTATGCAAATCAAAATTATATTCAGGATAAACTTTTGCATATTCAATCATTATGTTATCTCTTGTTGTTTTGGCTAAAATTGAAGCAGCTGCAATCGATTGACTTAAATCATCTCCTTTAATAAATGGTAAACAATTGTAATTCTCAATAACAATTTTTTCAGCATCAATTAAGCTTACAACTGGCTTTGGTTTTAAATTCATAATTGAATTAACCATTCCAACTCTACTTGCCTGTTTTGGATTTAATATATCAACATCACTAGCTTCAATTATTTCAATAGCGTAGCTTATCGCAATTGCTTTAATTTCTTCAAAAAGTAATTCTCTTTGTTTCTTAGATAATTTTTTTGAATCTCTAATTAATGGATTCTGATAATCACTTGGCAAGATAACACTTGCAACTACAATTGGTCCTGCCATTGCTCCTCTGCCAGCTTCATCACTACCACTAATAAATTTTGTTTTATTTTCAAACCTAATTTGACTATCAAATAAGATTCTTGACTCATCTATCATAAATCTGAAATATCCTCAATTGCTTTTTCATTTTTAACTTTTGAAGCTTTTTCCATTTCTTCAGGAACAACTTCTAATATTCTTTCAAATGAAACTTTAGTAAATTCATTCCCAATAATATCTCGCATAAATGTATCAATAACACGATCATAATCAAGTAAGTCATCATTCATGTATCATTTTCTAACTTTTGCTATCATTTCAAAAATAATAAATGTATCAGCAATTTGAATAGGTCTTTGTAATCTTGGAGAAATCTTATAATGGTTTTCAATTAATCCTTCATAGTGGTTGAATAAATATTGCATTAATTTCCCAGCAACTCTTTCTTTTGGGTAAACATCTTCTTTAATAGAATTTATTGCACAAATATTTGTAGCAACTGTTTCATTTTCTAATTTAGCTGGTAAAACTCCAGGTGTGTCTAATAATGAAATAAATTGTGATAAATGAATTAATTGAATTCCTCTTGTTAATCCAGGTTTATTTCCAGCTTTAACACTTTTGTTTTTAATTAATCTATTGATAAAAGTTGATTTTCCAACGTTTGGAATTCCAATAACTAAAACATTAATTAATGAATTAACCATTCCCTTTGCTTTATCTTTTTCTTGTTTTTCTTTTGTTGCTTTATTAATTAAATCAATTAGTGGTTTAACAATATTTTTTTGTTTATCATCTAATACCATTACAGTGTTATTTTTTTTCTCATAGTATTCAACTCATTCCTGAGTTATTTTTGGATCTGCAATATCTGCTTTTGATAAAACATATAAAACTGGTTTATTTTTTAGTATTTTTGAAAAAGTTAAATTACGAGATGAATATGGAGCACGAGCATCCAAAATTTCAATTACTAAATCAACCACAGGAATTTTTTCTTCAATATTTTTTAAAGTCTTATTCATATGACCTGGAAATCAGTTAAATTCTGCACTCATGTTATTTCTCCTTTTAATCTTTTTATATTATAACAAATAAAAAAACCCTCATTTGACATGAGAGTTATATTGTTTAATAATTGACAACTATTTTTTATCAGCTTTTGTTGGTAAGATTTCTTTAATTCTTGCAGCTTTACCTGATAATTTTCTGATGTAGTAAATTCTAGCTCTACGTACACGTCCACGTTTAACGATAGTAACTTTATCAATGATTGGTGAGTGTAGTGGGAATGTTCTTTCTACGAATACACCGTTTGATAATTTTCTAACAACAACAGAATAAGTAATACCTGAACCTTGAGTTTTGATTACTAATCCTTCAAATGTTTGAATACGGAATTTTTCTCCCTCTTTAATTTTAACGTCAACTTTAATAGTATCCCCTGATGTAAAATCTGGTAAGTCGTTACGTAATTGGTTGTTAATAATAGCGTATTTTGATTGTGTTGTTTTTGTTGCTTTTGATGCCATATTATTTATCTCCTTTCGATTTTCTAAGATTTTCTAATAATTGTATTTGTACTTTGTTTAATTTTGATTCATCAATTAAATCTGGTCTTTTATTAAAAGTAGATATTAATTGTTGTTCATCTCTTCACTTTTGAATATTAGCATGGTGTCCACTTAAAAGGACTTCAGGAACTTTGTCTCCCCTATAATCATGGGGTTTGGTGTATACTGGATAATCCAATAAGTTATTTTCAAAACTTTCTTGTTCATGTGATTCTGTATTTATAACTCCTGGTAGGATTCTAGTAATTGAATCTAACATTATTAATGAAGGCAATTCTCCACCAGTTAATACATAATCACCAATTGAAATTTCAATATCAATATATTTCAATATTCTTTCATCAAAACCTTCATAATGTCCACAAACAATAATAATGTGATCATATTCAGCTGCAAATGACTTTGCAATATTTTGATTTCAAGTTTTCCCTTGTGGAGAAGTTAATACAACAATTGAGTTTTCTGTTTTAACAGATTCAATTGCACTGACAACTGGATCACACATTAAAACCATTCCTCTCCCTCCACCAAATTGATACTCATCAACTTGATTATGAGGTAATGTCGTAAAATCTCTTATATCAATAATTTCTAATTCAATCTTTTCACGCTCTAAAGCTTTTTTAATAATTGACTCAGAAATATAAGACTTAATGATATTTGGGAATAATGTTAGAATTGAATATTTCATTATTTTAATCCTTCAATGTTTTTTAAAGTTATAATTCTAGATTCATCATCAATGTTTTCAGTATACACATCAACTAAAGGCACTCAAAATGTTTTTTCTTCATTTTCTAATAAAACTTTAATTAAATCGTGATTACCATTGAACATTGTTTCAATAACTTTACCATTTTGATTGTTGTATACAACAGAATAGTAAGTTAAATCATAGAATATTGAAAATGCATTGTTATCATTTAAATATTTAATTTTTTTGCCTTTAAATGTTTCAACCTCATTAATGTGATTGTGTTCTTTAAAGTAAACAACTAAATGACTTTTTTGCATGCTTATTGAGTCAACCTGTTTTGGAATAATTACATTGTTTGTATTTTGAATAAATAAAAGTTTAATTTCATTTATATCGTTAACTTCAATGTTTTTTTCTAAAGCTATTTTAACAGCCCCTTTTATACCAAATGTGTTGACAATTTTTCCAATAGATAATAAGTTTTTATTTTCCATTTTACTTCCTTGCTAAAAATTTAAAGTGGTTTTAAAACAAATTCTTAATTCTGATTTGAATTATTTTTTATTAGCAAGTTTTGCTTCGTGTAATGCTTTCATTACACCTTGTTGTGATAATAATTCTCTAACAGTTTCAGTTGGTTGAGCTCCATTTTGTAATCATTTTAAAGCTAATTCATTGTTAATTTTAACTTCTGATTTTAATGGATCAAATGTTCCAATTAATTCTATGTATTGACCATTACGGTTAACTCTTGAATCAGCAGCAACGATTCTGTAGAAAGGTGCTTGTTTTTTACCAATTCTTTTTAATCTAATTTTTACCATGTTTCCTCCTATAATTTTTAAAACCTTATTTAATTTTACTAAAAATAAAAAGGGTGTCAAGTAAAACTACTTAACTTCCCTATTTTTTATTTATATCTATGGTTTATTGGTCTCATTCTTCATTCAACAATACTGAATATTGAGAAAGCAACTGTATATCTAAGTATATTTCATGCAAATATTGATAAAAGTATAATGAAGTTGATATCCGTAACATCTTCCAATTTACCATCTGAATGATGGTGTCCTTCATGAAACAACTGTATTGAGTGTTCATGAATGTGGTCATGATTACTTGTTAAACCATCTAAATACATTCCTAATATAAATATACCTGTTGTAATCACAGATGCTAATATAATCATTACTGGTATTGGTGTAAACCTTTTAAACCTTGCTTTTGATTTATCGGTATCTCTATGTATTGGTGAATTATTAAATAATACATTAAACACAGCTCATACCATTCAAACTATCAAGATATTTTGAGGTGCTTCAATAACTGTTGATCAAATACCATGCTCTCCACCGTGAATTGCAAAATGGATAAAAGGGTTTAAAAATCCTATAATTGATGAAAAAATTGGACCAAGTGTAGCAATTGAAATACAAATAAATGCAATATCCAAAAATCTAAAATCAATTCATAATTGACCTGAACCAACTGGCAATGCAATTTTTTCAAAGAAAATATCTATAGCACTAACCGTTGCTGTTAAAGCTAAAAATACAGAAGTAAGTACCATTTTATAAATAAGTCTTCTTCTAGACATTTTAAACTCAATAGATAATTTAAATTCGTTTTTTTCAATATGATCATGTTGACCTCTATCATCAAAATGATGTATACCATGATAATGATCTTCTTTTTTATGCTCCAAATTGTTAATTTCTTCTTCCTCAAGCAGACTTATATCTTTTAAGTAAGTCCCATATTCTTTTTTATTCTTTTTCATGTTTCTCCTAATTTATAAAAATTATAAATAAGATTTTTAACTTTTTCAAGTAAATATTAAAAAATAAATTAATATAAGATAAAATAAAAAAAGAAAAGAGGAAATTAATATGTCAAAAAACAATGTATTAGATATGATCGTTGAAATTCCTAAAGGTTCATCTAATAAATATGAAGTAGATGCAAAAACTGGAAGAATTATTTTGGATAGAGTTTTATATGGAGCTAACTTTTATCCAGGTGAATATGGAATGGTTGAAAACACACTTGATTGAGATGGAGATCCATTAGATGTTATTAGTTTATGTACATACCCAACAATGCCAGGTGTTCAAGTAAGCGTTAGAATCTTAGGTTCAATAAAAATGATTGATGCGGGAGAAATTGATACTAAACTATTTGGAGTATTTAACGATGACCCAAGATTTAGTTCTTATGAAAAATTAGAAGATGTACCTCAACATTTACGTGATGAAATTGAAAACTTCTTCTTACAATACAAAGCTTTACAAAAAAAATCAGTAAAAATCAATGGTTGAGGAACTTTAGAAGAGGCAATCGAAGAATTACATGAATGTAAAGAAAGATTTGCTGAATACAAAGACAGACTTGAAGCTGGTGAAAGAGACTTAATCTTAGCTGAGTGAAAAGCAAAAGGAATTGGACAAGGATAATTTAAACAACTTTAAGTTGTTTTTTTTATTTAGCACAAAGAAAAAAACATAAATAAGATATTAATAATGCATTAGATTATCTTCAACTCATGAAAAATAGCTTAAGTCAAAAAACTTAAGCTACCTTCATTTTTTTATTTGTCTATTTTTAAATATTTTTTTATTTTAAAAATTTCAATTCTAATTCATATACTTTCATACGAATCACAAATATATTTCAATAATTAATTATTTTCACTAAATTTAGGTTGTAATTCCTTTCCTCAAACTCCATTATCATGATAAAAGTCAGAATAATATTGTACTTTTTTAACATCCCATTTAGAAATATCTTTATTGAACTCATTAGCTCCATTGAACATACCAGACATATCAGTTACATTTGAAGTAATCCATCCAGAAATATCCTGATTAAACTCATTAGCTCCATTGAACATACCAGACATATCAGTTACATTTGAAGTAATCCATCCAGAAATATCCTGATTAAACTTATTAGATCCTTTGAACATACCAGACATATCAGTCACATTTGAAGTATTCCAACTTGAAATATTTTGATTAAATTCATAATTATACCAAAACATGTACCTCATATTAGTCACATTTGAAGTATCTCAAGCCTTATATTTTATACCATTTTTTACTATTTCCTTTGTTGAAATATCCTTATTGAAAATAGATCTAGAAAACATGTAACTCATATTAGTCACATTTGAAGTATTCCAACTTGAAATATCCTGATTAAATTTTTGGCTTCAAGAAAACATGTAACTCATGTCAGTTACATTTGAAGTATCCCATTTAGAAATATCTTGATCAAAATTATTGGTTCAATAAAACATGTAACTCATGTTAGTCACATTTGAAGTATTCCAACTTGAAATATCCTGATTAAATTTAGCTGCAAAGCTGAACATACCAGACATATTAGTCACATTTGAAGTATTCCAACTTGAAATATTATGATCAAAATTAGAATAAGAAAACATGTAACTCATGTTAGTCACATTTGAAGTATTCCAACTTGAAATATCCTTATTAAATTTTTGGCTTCAAGAAAACATGTAACTCATGTTAGTCACATTTGAAGTATTCCAACTTGAGATATCCTGATTAAATTCAGTTGCATTATAGAACATATAAGACATATCAGTCACATTTGAAGTATTCCAACTTGAAATATAACTCAAATCAGTATCAAATGAAAAATTATAAAATAAATAACTCAATGATGTTATGTTTTTATTTAATTTTTCTGGGAAATTTATTTTTGTTGAATACTGACTAAAAACAGAATATGCTCGATTTACATCATCAAAGAATATTCCACAAACTTGACCATTGCTATATCAACCAAACTCAATTATTTCAGTTATTTCAATATTTTTTCAATCATCAATACTTGTTCCTCTAAAATCTTTTGAAAGAATTTCATTGTTATCTTTTTCTTTATAAAACATCATTGTTGAATTCAAAGCAGTTTGTATCTTGAATTCACCATTAAATTCTGATGCTCATTTATACTCATCTTGATTTAATTCAATTTTTATTTTGATTTCAAATTCTTTATCCCATTTTTCAGTTCCTAATTTTTCAATTTTAATAGACGGCGGAGGTGTTAATTTTGAATCTACTTTTTCATTAAACACTCTTAAAATTGCTTCTTTAGCTTCTGCCTCATTGTATTCCTGAAGGATAGCTGACTTAAAAGTTTTTTCCATTTCATTTTGATCTATTGTTGAAACTTTTTTAACATTTGCTGTTACTTTAAATTGCCCATCAAAGTTGTCAACATCTCACTTGTAATCAGATTCAAGCACAACTTTAACATTATAGGTTTTATTTTCAAACGCAAAAGTACTTGGTTTACCAACTTGTACACTACTAATTCCTTTAACATCATTAAGTGCTGAATTCAATGCAGCGATAGCTTGTTCATCAGTCATTTGTTTATTTTGAACTGAAGCATCAAGTTTTGACTGAATATCATTTTTTTTAATTTCATATTTTATTGATACTTTGTTTAAATGTTTGAAAGACTGGTATGAAACTATTCCTATAACTACACTTGAAGTTAGAGAAACTACAGCTAATAATTGTAATAATTTTTTCATTTTTTTCTCCTTAATTGTTTAAAAAATATTTTTTTAATCAGTAATTTGATTTTTTACATTCTTCTTGCAATCAATCACTTTTTGGTTAAATCTTTTTAGTTAACTTCTTGTAATTTTTTTGATATTTTTTTAATTGGAATTGCTCTTAATTTATTTGAACATTTTTGTAGCTCATATCTTTTTTCACTTCTTTTGTCTGAATTTTCTATTTAGATATTTGTAATATTGAAAAATTTTTTATATTTTAAAAGTTAATATTAACTTCTTTTAATTCTTATTTTCTTGCTAAAGTAAACTGTGCTACACTTATAGGTGTATATACATAATGCTAACAAAAAAAAAAAAAAAAGCAAATTTTTAAGTGAATTTGCTTTTTCTTTATTTTATTTAAACTTTTTTCTTATATTAAGACTAAAAGCATTACAAAATACTTTGCTTCAGTTTCTAAAATTTTTGCTCAAAATCGAAATTGTGATTTTATATATTATGCTGAAAATATTAAGAAGCTGACAACTACATAATATTAAGTTGAAAATGAATTAAAAAACTTAAACAACTTAATAATACAAAATTTATAAATCAATTACATTTAAAAATATAAATATAAAATATTCCTTACTCGCTGATAGTTCTGATTTTAAACTTAAAGATAAATAACATAAGATTATAAACGTCTTCTCTTTTCTTACATATAAACAAAAGGTCCAACTCATTTAGAATTTTCTCAAAAAATCAGCATTTTTGATTAAAGGTAAATACCTTATTTTAATGTTTTGTGCATAAGTTCTAGCACTTACAAAATCTTGTGGTAATCTTCCAATGCTAATTTAACTAATAAATTAATTTTATCTCTATAAGTTATGCTCAATTACTTCTTTTGCTTTAAAACACAAAATGAATTCATATGTTTTTTAATTTTTTGATACTTTCGTAATTCTTAAATTAACTATTTCCAGCAAATTTAGGTTGTCATTCTTTTTTTCAAATTCCATTATCATGATAAAAGCCAAAATAATTTTTTACTTTTTTAACATCCCACTTAGAAATATCCTGATCAAACACTCAAGCTTCAGAGAACATACCAGACATATCAGTTACATTTGAAGTATCCCATCCAGAAATATCCTGATTAAACGCGCCAGCAGCAGTAAACATACTAGACATATCAGTTACATTTGAAGTATCCCATCCAGAAATATCGTGATTAAACGCGCGAGCACCAAAGAACATACTAGACATATTAGTTACATTTGAAGTATCCCATCCAGAAATATCCTGATCAAACACTCAAGCTTCAGAGAACATACCAGACATATCAGTTACATTTGAAGTATCCCATCCAGAAATATCCTGATTAAACATAGAAGCAGAGCCAAACATATAAGACATATCAGTTACATTTGAAGTATCCCATCCAGAAATATCCTGATTAAACGCGCGAGCACCAAAGAACATACTAGACATATTAGTTACATTTGAAGTATCCCATCCAGAAATATCATGATTAAACGCTGAAGCACTGTAGAACATACCAGACATATCAGTTACTTTGCTTGTATCTCACCCTGAAATATCCTGATTAAACGCGTGAGCATTAGAGAACATATCAGACATATTAGTTACATTTGAAGTATCCCATCCAGAAATATCATGATTAAACATAGAAACTTCAAGGAACATACCAGACATATCAGTTACATTTGAAGTATCCCATCCAGAAATATCATGATTAAACATAGAAGCATAGCTGAACATATCAGACATATTAGTTACTTTGCTTGTATCTCACCCTGAAATATCCTGATTAAACATAGAAGCATAGCTGAACATATCAGACATATTAGTTACTTTGCTTGTATCTCACCCTGAAATATCCTGATCAAAATCAAGAGCATTCTTGAACATACCAGACATATCAGTTACATTTGAAGTATCCCATCCAGAAATATCATGATTAAACATAGAAGCATAGCTGAACATATCAGACATATTAGTTACATTTGAAGTATCCCATCCAGAAATATCATGATTAAACGCGTGAGCACCAAAGAACATACCAGACATATTAGTTACATTTGAAGTATCTCAATTTGAAATATAACTAAAATTAGTAGCAAAAGCAAAATCGTAAAATAAATAACTCAATGATGTTATGTTTTTATTTAATTTTTCTGGAAAAATTATATTTTGTGAATATTGACTAAAAATAGAAGAAACTGATTTGTTATTTTCATCATCAAAGAATATTCCACAAACTTGACCATTGCTATATCAACCAAACTCAATTATTTCAGTTATTTTAATATCTTCTCAATCTTCAATACTTGTTTCTTTAAAATCTTTTGAAAGAATTTCATTCTTTCCCTCCACTTTATAAAACATCATTGTTGAATTTAAAGCAGTTTGTATTTTGAATTCACCACTAAATTCTGATGCTCATTTATATTCATCTTGATTTAATTTAATTTTTATTGTAATTTCAAATTCTTTATCCCATTCTTCAGTGCCTATTTTTTTGAATTCAATAAGCGGAAGAGCTGTTAATTTTGAATCAATTTTTTCATTAAATACTCTTAAAATTGCTTCTTCAGCTTCTTTCTGGTTGTATTCCTGAAGAATACCTGACTTAAAAGCTTTTTCCAATTCATTTTGATCTATTGTAGTAATTTTTTTAACATTTGCTGTTACTTTGAATTGCCCATCAAAGTTGTCAACATCTCATTTGTAGTCAGATTTAAGTACAACTTTAACATTATAAGTTTCATCCTCAAACGCGAAAGTACTTGGCTTATCAACTTCTACACTACTAATTCCTTCAACATCATTAAGTGCTGAATTCAATGCAGCAACAGCTTCCTCATCAGTCATTTGTTTGTTTTGAACTGAAGCATTAAGTATTGACTGAATATCATTTTTTTTAATTTCAGATTTTATTGATACTTTGTTTAAGTGCTTCAGAGATTGATATGAAACAATTCCTGTAACAACACTTGAAGTTAGAGAAACTATAGCTAATAATTGTAATAATTTTTTCATTTTATTCTCCTTTGACTAGTTAAAAAATAATTTTTCTTTTTTAATTTGTAATTTCATTTTTTACATTTTTCATGTAAGTAATTAATTCTCTTTTAGTTAAATCTCTTAAGTTAACTTCTTGTAATTTTTTTGATAAGTTCTTTTCGATTGCAACACTTCTTAATTTATTTGAATATTTTTGTAACTCATATCTTTTTTCACTTATTTTATCTGAACCATCTATTTTAGATCTTTCTGATATTGAAAGTTTTTTATCTTTCTTAAATTCTATTTGATCTTCATTCAATTCTTTTTCATACTTTTCTTCCATTTTTGAAATAAACATTGTTGCTGATACTTCAGAAATTTTAGAGTCTTTTTTAGAATTAATTTTTCTTGCTTTTCCATTTACATTATTTGACTTTTTAATTTCATCTTGTTGTTTAGAAATACTTTTAATTTTTAATATTTTATTATCTTTAAAAAATTCATAAATGATAAAACCAAGAATAAATGCAATACCAACTATTAAAACTCAGTTAAATAGTAAGTCTCAAAAAATTGGAAGCAAAAATATATATCCGCCATTTACACTGTATAATAAATTAAATTCTGAAAAAGACTTTGAACCTATTGGCCCTGTAAAAAAAGAACTTGTTATTTTTCCATTAGCAAACCAACTATGATCTGTTCTGTTTACTAAATTAACTTGTGATTCAAATATTTCTTTTCATTCGCTAGTTCCATTTATAGCTTGATTTATCATTTTAAACATAAATGCTAAAATTAATAAAATAACCATGATTACTAATCAAAAAAAGATATTTTTAAATTTATTCTGTTTTATTTTTATCATTGTTTTCATTTTGTTTCCTCTTTATAATCTTTTATTTATTTTTTGTTGTCAATTTTATCTTTTTTATAAGTTAATAATTAACTTCTTTAAATTCTTATTTTTTAAAATCTAAGTCTTTGTAATAGATTTTTTTTGCTAAAATAGACTACACTACACTACACTTATAAGTGGTTATGTATATCGTAACAAAAAAAAAAAAAAAGCAAATTTTTAAGTGAATTTGCTTTTTTGAATTTAAACTTTAAACTTTTTTCTTATATAAAATCTAAAAGTGTGGCAAAATACTTTTTTCAGTTTTAAAATTTTGTACAAATTGTAACCACAATTTCATATATTATTTTTATTATAATTAAGTTATATAATTAATACTTAAAAATATTTAGAACCAACAATTAGATAATAGCTGTACATGAATTAAAAAATAGCAAACTTTATAATATAAAGAATTATAAATAAGTCTGCATTTTAAAAATACAAAATAAATTATGCTTGACTGGCTGACAGTTCTAATTTTAAACTTGAGATAATTTTAATAATATGATAAAAGACTATAAACGCCTTATCTTTCTCTTACATATATACGAATGGACCAACTCATTTAGAATTTTCTCAAAAATCAGAATTTTTGATTAACGGTAAATAACTAATTTTAATGTTTTGTGCATAAGTTCTAGCACTTACAAAATCTTGTACGTATTCTTCTAAAGCTATTTTAACTAATGAACTAATTTCATTACTATAGTTATACTCAATTGTTTCTTTTACCTTAAATGAAAATAAATAAGATATGATCATTGAAATCAAGCCAATAAAGAATAAAATTGAAAACATTGGTATTTTTCAAACCCAAAGAATAATCTTATCTGTATTTTCGTTTGTTCTTCCACTCATATATCCAAATAAAACACAATTCATTAATAAGCATATACACATTAGTGCCAATGATAAGAATGGAATAGTTACTAATAATCATTTATATCCTCTAACTAAGCCATTTTTTTCATTTATTTTTGATGCAATTCATAGTCTTGAAATAATATAATCAATTTCATAACCTACTGACTCAAATATTTTTTTTGAAATTACTATTTGTTTTTTATTTTTATTTAAGTTTCTAAAAAGATTAATATAATTTTCTGTACTTGCATAAATAATTTCATAATCAGCCAAATTATATATTCTTTTAAACTGCTCTATTATTCTTTCAATTTCCTTTGAACTAATTACATCATTATATGAATTGATCCTTGGTACCTGATAATTGATGTATGCTCTATTAAAATACAACACTGAAAATAGCAACGATATCATTACAATAAAGTTAACTATTAGTAGCATTAAATTTATAACAAATAAACTATCCATTTTATCACCTATAATGATTATAAAAAAAATAACACCTAAGTGTCATAAAAAGATTTTTATTAATTTATTATATTTTCAAGAATTAAATCACTTTTACCTAAATTACATCTTTTGCATAATGTTCATAAATTAGATAAATCAGAATTTCCACCTTTTGCAATAGGAACTTTATGATCAATATGTAGTACAAGTGAACTATCATTTTTCTTTGATTCACCGCAAACTTGACAAGTTAAATTATCTCTATTAAGAATTTGAATGCGAACTCTATCACTGACAAGACTTCTTTCATATTTTCTTCTAAATTCTTCTGAAGATCTTTTAACTTTTTCGTTTTCGACACTTTCTAAGATATCAAATATTTGTTCAAAAGTTTTAATCATATTTTCTTTATAACTATTTCGTCCAGCAGGTGTCACATATTCTTTCGATAAGTTAATGTTAAAATCGATATCTGGTTTAATATAATTAGAAAAATAAATTTCCTTTTCATATTTGTAAAATTTTTTAGGTTTTATTTTTGAAGTCAAAATAACTTCTAAATTTGTTTGAATAAATGATTCACTAATTTCTTTTTCATATTCTTCTTTAAATTGTCTATTAGCTATTATAGTTCCAATAATATTTTTAATTTGAATTTCATTTTCATATAAATAATTGTAACAAGCACTATAAAGTGAGAAATTATCATAAGTTCTTTTTCCATTAAAGTGATTAAATTGAAGCGCTATGTTTTTAGTATTTAGCTCTTTAAATCTTTCTTTATAAAATAAATCAATTTCATTTCTTCTTTTTATTGCTTCACTTAATCCAATTATTTTGTCTCTTATTTTTTTAGTTTTATGAGAAAAATAAGAAGAAATTACTAAGGAAATTACAACTATTAAAATTAAACCTATTAGAAAAAATCCTATAACAAATAAACTATCCATTTTATCACCTATAATGATTATAAAAAAAAATAACACCTAAGTGTCATAAAAAGATTTTTATTAATTAAATAGCTGCATTATGATATACGTTTTGTACATCTTCTAATTCATCAAGTTTGTCCAATAGTGTTTGTAATTGTTGTTTTAATTCAGCATCAGTAACTTCAATATAATCATCAGTTGGAATTAATTTAATTTCTGCCATTAAATATTCTTCAATTCCTAATTCATCTAATGAATGTTTAACTGCATTAAATGATTTGTAAGGAGCTGTAACAATAATCATATCTTCTTCAACTTCAACATCATTAACATCAACTTCACTCATCATTAATTGTTCAAGCACCTCTTCTTCTGTTTTGCCTTTAAAAGCAAACATTGAAACTTCCTCAAACATAAATGCAACTTTACCTTCTGGATTACCATTGTTTTTGTTAAAAACTTCTCTAATGTTTGCTGCTGCACGGTTAACATTACTTGTTAATGCATCAACAATAATAGCTATGTTTCCTGGACCCATTCCTTCATATCTATTTGATACATAGTTTTCAGCATCTCCACCAGTTGCTCTTTTAATAGCTCTATCAATAACATCTTTTGGAATTTGATTTGATTTTGCTTTATCAATTAGAGCTCTTAATGCTAAGTTTGATGTTGGATCTGCACCACCAGCTTTAGCTGCCATATAAATTTCTTTACTTGCTCTACCATTAGCTGCAGATTTTTTAGCAGCTGTTTTCGCCATTGACGCGGCGCGTACTTCATGTGCTCTTCCCATATTAAATCTCCTTCTTAATTTTTTCTATAGTTCTAATAACTTCTTCAACTTTCTCATCTAAGTTGTTGTTGTTAGCATCAATAACTAAAAATGGAAAATCATTTTTGTGTTCTTGGTAATATTCTTCATATGATTCATTTAAAATTTTCCAGTATTCTTTATCGATGCTTAACTCTGCTGATCTTCCACGTTCATTAATTCTTCTAATTGAAGTTTCATCAGAAACTTTTAAGTAAACAACTAAATCAAATTTTAATCTGTCGTTTGGATATTTCAAGTTTTCAGAAACTACATATTGAAAGAAATCGCAATATGTTTTGTAATCTGTATCATCAACATTCCCCATTTTATGACCAACATTCATGAATATTGGATCCTCAATAATTGTTCTATCAAAAATTTTGTTTTTTAAATCTTTCGCTGCAAATAATTGTTTTGATCTTGCTGTTAACATAAATATTTGCATTCTGAAAGCATAAGCTTTAATATCTTTATAATAATTTTCAAAGTATGGGTTTTCATCGATTGGTTCGGGAAAAATTTCATAATTTAATCTGTTTGATAATTCCTGAGAAATTGATGATTTTCCAGCTCCAACTGTTCCAAAAATAGCTATTTTCATAATTATTCCTTTAATCTTTCTATTTCTTTCAAAATTTCATTTACTTTAGCTTCTAAACTATCATTATTTGCGTCAATAACAATAAATGGTAATTTATCTTTGTATTCTTGATATTGTTTTTCATATAAGGAATTTAAATTCATTCAAAATTCATTATCAATTTTTAATTCAGTTTCTCTTGCTCTTTCATGTATTCTTTTAAGACAAACTTCATTGCTTGCTTTTAAATATATAACTAAATCAAAATTTATTTTATTTGATGAATTTGCCATTGTTTCTAAAATAACATTATTAAAGAAACTTAAATATGTGGCAAAATCTAAATCAGTAATTAAACCATTTTGATTTTTTAACTTCATAAAAATTGGATCTTCTATAATAGTTCTATCAAATATTATATTGTCTTGATTTTTTGTCTCATACATTTGTTCAGCTCTAAGAGTTAACATAAATATTTGCATTTTAAATGCGTTTTGAGAAACATCTTTATAAAAATCATCAAAATATGGATTCTTATGAATTGGTTCCAAAATTAAGTCATAATTTAAAGTTTTCGATAAAGCTTTTGCAAGGGTTGTTTTACCAGCTCCTGTAGTTCCAAAAATTGCAATTCTCATCTTTAAATCCCTTCTTAATTATTTTTTTACATCTTCTTTTCTTTTCGTTGCATGATAAATACCATAGAATTTTTTAACTTCATGAGGTTTCAATTCTCTGTATCTCCCAACTTCTAAATCATCCACTTCCAAAAATTCAATTTTTGTTCTTTTTAACTTCATTAAATTTGCTTCAATAGCTGAAAACATTTGCTTAACGTGGTGTTTTTTACCTTCAGCAATTGTCATCTCAACAATTGATTGATCTTTTTCTTGATCATAATTTAATAATTCGGCTTCAATAGCTTTCGTAAAGTATTCGTCTTCAATCTTTACACCTTTTAACAATTGATTAACTTGTTGCTTTGTGACTTTTCCTTTACATAATCCTTGATATGTTTTAAAAAACTCATATCTTGGGTGCATAACAAAGTTTGCAAATTCTCCATCATTAGTCATAATAATTAATCCACTAACATCATAATCAAGTCTTCCAACTGGATAAACTCGTGTTGGCACATCTTTAAAATAATCTGCAACTGTTTTACGTTGTTTTGGATCATACATTGTAGTTAGAACTAATCTTGGTTTATTAAATAAATAATAAAACTTTTCATTATTTTTAGTTGTTTGTTTGCCATTAACTTCAATGTCAGCATCAGGACTTGTTTTGAAACCAAGTTCAGTAATTACTACGCCATTAACTTTAACTTTACCTTCAACAATTAATTTTTCAGCATTCCTTCTTGAAGTTACTCCCCTAGCTGAAATAATTTTTTGTAATCTTTCCATTAAAAAATTCCCTCTGAATCATCTTCATTAAAGACATCATCTTCTGAAAGCATTTCTTCAGTTACTTTTTCGTTTTCATCAAAATCATTTTCATCATTTACATTTTTATATGAAGCAAAATCAATTTGAGGTAGTGCTTCAAATCCACCTGTAATATTGAATAACTTGAAGAAGTTATCTGTAATTGTATATAGGTTTGCTCCTGTTGAAGTTTTACCAACTGCTTTGATTAATTTTTTTTGTCTTAATCTATAAATTTGGTATGAACATTCAGCCTGTCTTATTAACTCAATATCATGCTTTGAAATTGGACCTTTATAAACAATTATTGATAGAACTTCAATACTTGAATTTGATAATCTAGAGTTGTTAACTTCTAATTCTAGCTTTGCAAAATATTCATGCAACTCTGGTTTAGTTTGCAATCTATATTTATTTTTTCCAAATTTTTGAATTGAAAATGCAGAATCAACATCTGAAGAATATTTTTTTTCTAGTTCCAAAATAGTTTCTTGAATCGTTACTGGTCTAACATCTTCTAATACATTTTGCAAATCTAGTAAACTAATACCTTCATCACCATAAACAAATAATAAACCTTCAACTATCGCTTTAATATTATTATTCATATTCTTCTACCTCTTCTATTCTTTTTAAAATTGATTCATCAGCTAACGCTTCAGAAGTGAATCTAAATTCCAATGTGTCATTTTTTTGGTTAATAACTGCAACTTGATGTCTAACCATATCTAATACAGCTAAGAAAGTGGAAATTAAGTTAATTAAATTTAATTCATATCCACTAATAACTTCTTCAAGTTTTCATTCTTTGTGTCTGTTTGTTTTCATAACATCAACAATTGTTCTAGCAATTACTTGTGGAGAAATAATTTCATTTTGAATTGGTGCGTATGCATCTTCTAAAAGCATGTTTTCATCATATTCAAAATCTTCATCAAAATTTTGTGCTCTTTGCAATATAGATTCAAAGATTTCAGCAAATTCATCAATACCTATATTTAAAGGATCAACCATTAATTCATCATTTCTGTCAGCAATTGATTGAACAAATGATTTTTTAGTTTTTGGTTTTGAATAAGTGTTTAAATATTCTTCTTGCTTATTATAAAAATACTCACTAACTTCTTTAATTTGTCCATATTGATTAATTTGTTCAAGCAAATCTTCAAACATAAACTCATCTTGCAATTCTTCTTCATCTTTTGGAAGCAAAATTCTTGATTTCATTTCAATCATTTGAGCTGCCATAACTAAGTATTCACTTGCTAATTCAATGTCTAATTTTTGTTGGCTTTCAATGTATTTTAAATACTGATCAATTATTTCACTTAAGTTAATTTCGAAAATATCAATTTTTTTATCCTTAACCATATTTCATAACAAGTCTAAAGGACCTGAGAAATTGGAAATATTTAGTTCGTCTCAATGTTGCATGTTATTTCTCCTTAGTTATTTATTATTTTATAATAAATTGACCCTTTTTTCCTATTTATTAACTTGATTTAACTTTATTAACTTGATTTAACTTTATTAACTTGATTTAACTTTATTAATTTTATTAACTCGTCATCATTTTTTAAATCTCTATGCATTTGAATTAATGTTCTTGATACTAAAATAAAAAGTAATTCAGTTTCTAACGCTATATTGTATTTTGATTTGGGATCTGTGAAAGAGTGTTCAAGATTATTTCTTAACTTTCTAATATAATGGAAAGATACAGACTTGTTTAATGTTTTTAAATATTCAGCAAATGCTAATTTTCTAACTGTTGTTTTAAATAAAGGCATTGATACAGAATCGAAATCTTTTGTAAAAATATAATTGCTCTTTATGTCAATGGTTTTAAGGTTATACTTGTTAACAAGAAAAACATTAATAAACATTAATTTATCAAAAATTGAATACAAGTATTTATATATTACTAACTGATCATGAAATTCTAATTCATTGACTGCAAAGCGTTCATTAACACTATCATAATACTTATTTTTTGTTGATTTGTTTATGTAATAATTAACAATCATTTTAATTTCTGAATAAATATAAAAATTAAAAAAGTAGTTTTTAATTGTCATTAATGAAAGCAGAGTTTTTAAAAGATATAAAAACTCGTGAGTATCTTTTGTTGAAGGAATAATTTTATTTGGCTTTATGTCGATTTCAAGAATTCGATTATTTTTAATTAAATTAATATTTAATCTATGAGAAATTGTTGAATCTTTTAAAATTACTTCATCAATCATATTACCTATAAAAAATAATATATCATCAGCTTCAGACTGTTTAATTCTTTTGTTTTTAACAATTTTAATTAATTGCTTTATTTTTTCACAATGCTCATTAAGCTTTAATTCATTCATATAATTTCTCCCTTCTTGTTTTATTTAGTCATTACTTCAAATACATTTGCATGTCATTTATATATTTTTATAAAAATTTCATTTTGTTCTCTGAAAAATTCCTTAACAACTTCACCAGTTATTTTATTTTGTAGTTGAGGATTTTCATTGATTAGTTTTTCATTTGAAAATATTTCAACTTGATTTCTTATTCATTTAACTAATTTAGAGGCATGTTCTTTTTCTTCTTTTGTTAAAGTCTTTTTATTGTATTTTATTTCAAATTCATCTTTTAAGTTTGAATTTAATGTTTGATAATGAATAACTTCTTTAAACATCGTTTCTCTTATAGCTTCTTTAAATTTTTCTGAAAAATTTACTATTTCATTTTGTTCTATAAATAACATTCCAAATAAATCAGATTGTTTAACAAATTCATGATCATTATATGTTGCTATTTTATTTACTGTCGATTCAAACTTAGTTAAAAGATTTTCGCTTATTTTTAACTTATTTTTACTTTCAAAATACTTAATAAAATCACGAAAAACTTTATTATTTAGCTCTTCATTAATTTTAATCTCACTTAATTTTTCTAAATTGTTTTTCATGATTCCTCCTTATTCAATAATGATTCTTGAATTAATTTTTTTCTCCACAGATTGTTTTTCATATTCTGAAAAAATGTGTTTTATGTTTGTATAATCAATAAACTCTGCAATCACTTGATCTATTCATAATACTGTTAAGAATAAATAAATACTATTTATAAAGAATAAAGCTGCAGCCATTATTCTAATAACTTTTTTTAAGTTTTTTACAAATGCAATAATATTTTCAATATTTGTTTCAGTTATGATTGATTGAATTGATTGATATGTAAATAATCCTGTTTTTGTATAAATAATAGAATTAAAAATAAAAATAACTGAAAATTGTCCAAGTAGTAATGCTGAAGCTATAAAGCCTGTAACTGGTATACCTTTTGATGCACGATAGTTTCACATAATTGCAAAACCAAATCACATGTAGAATAAAACAAAATATGCAGATCCAAAAATTAAGTTGGAAATAATTATTCATACTGAATTAATAACAAATGTTGAAATTAACAGTGTTAAACCTGAAATAACAATTAATGCAAAAATTAAATTTTTTACACCTATTTTAGGTAACATAATTTTATATAATGTATATCCTATTGCAAACTGACCTAAAATAAATAATACTTGGTATTTTCTATCTAATGTTTCAAGTCATTCTACACTATCATTACCAATTTTTGAATTGGCAACAAAATACATTCTAAATATTGGGGATTGTACAAAACCATAAATAATACCTAATATCAAAGTAAGTATGATTAATTTTACCAATGTTGATTTTGAATATTTTATTAATTCTTCTTTTAAAACTAGTCTGAATTCTCCGATTTTATTTTTATTTTCTGAACCATTTTTAAAACTAATTAATAATGACAGTAACAAAAGAATAACTACTAAAATATTTAAAACAATTATTTTATCTGTAACAAAATAATTCATATTTAAAATTCAGTTACCTATAAAAGTTGCAAATGTAATTACAAATCCAATAGCGAATGAAACTTTTAAGGCAAATAGTCTATTATATTTTTGTTCATTTAAATATAAGAAATATAAACTCTGTGATGAAATACTAATACCTAATATAATTGCTTGTAAGATAATTATTATTTTAAATCAAACCGCATCATTTGAAGGGATCAATAATAACATAGATGCAATAATTGAAGCTAAAATTGAAGCTCTTATTCAAATATTTCTGCTTTTTATTTTTCCTGTTATTCATGTTGCAACAGGTTTAAGTAAAATTGCAAACAACATTGAACTACCAAACAATAGTAAAATTACAACCGTTGCTGATGGCATTTTATGAAATGCTTCAGTTAATATGTTTGAGTTTTCCTGAATTAAGATTGCATTAATAACTCAAACAATCAATGTTTGAATATAAAACCAAAATAACTTCTTTTCAAAATTTTGTTTTTTATAAATAAAATATAAAAAGGCCAATCCTAAAATAATAATTAAAGGAACTACAAAAATTAAATCTCAATTATTCATATTACATTGTTTCTAAAGCACTAACACCAATAACAGTAAATGCATTAGTTAATACTTGTAAAACTGCTAAAACTAATCCTAGTCTTGCTTCACTTATTGGTAAATCTTTTTCATCAAGAATTTTTGTATCAGCATAGTATGAATGAAATTGCTTACATATAGTTTGAATGTATTCACAAATCAATTGTGGTGCTCTATTCTTAGCTGCCATTTGAATTACTTGGTTAAAATTATCTAAAGTTAATAATAATTCTACTTCTTTTTTATTTGATAATAAATTTGTTTCTTCTAAATTAGCTTTAATATTTTTTTGTTCAGCTTGATTTAAAATTGAATGACATCTTGCTGTTGCATATTGTGCATAGTAAACTGGGTTAGTTGCATTTTTTTGTTGAACTAGGTCTAAGTCTAAGTCCATATGTGAACTACTTGATTTAGATGCTAACATATATCTTAAAGCATCTTTTCCAACCATTTCCATAATATCAACTAATCAAACAGCAGTTCCTTTTCTTTTACTCATTTTGTATTCTTGACCGTCCTTGATCAATCTTACCATTTGTACCATTTCAATTTCTAAAATGTCTGGATTATGACCTAATAATTGTAAACCAGCTCTCATTCTTTGAATATAACCATGGTGGTCTCCACCTCAAATATTAATTAGTACATCAGCTTTGGTTCTATCAATTCTGATATTATGTGTTGCTAAATCTGGAACAATGTAAGTTAAGGAACCATCTTTTTTAATTAACACACGATCTTTGTCATCACCAAATTCAGTTGTTTTTAATCATAAAGCTCCATCAGCTTCATAAATTGCATTTTTTTCTTTGTACTCTTCTAAAAGTTTTTCAATTTGATTTGTATCATACATTTCTTGTTCACTTGAATAGTGATCAATTACAACTCCAAAATCTTTTAATTGTTTTTTAATTTCAGCTAAGAAATATTCTGTAGCTTCTTTTCTAAAAATTTGATGAACTTCAGGATCAGAAATTGCAGTTTCTGTAAAAGTTAAATTTTTAAATTTATCTCCATATTTTTCAATCATAGTATTAGCTAAATCATCATAGAAAGTTCCACCATAAGTATTAGCTGGTTTTTCCGCTTCAATTCCCAGTGCTCATAGATAATGAACAAAAACAGTAACAGCTAAAATATTAATTTGATTTCCTGCATCATTTGTATAATATTCAGTTTGCACTTCATAACCATCAAATTTTAAAACTTCTTCTAATACAGAACCAGTTACAGCATTTCTTGCATGCCCAACGTGTAAATATCCTGTAGGATTTGCTGAAACATATTCAATATTTATAATTTTATTTTTACTTTTATTTTTACCATATGCTTCTTTTAAAGTTGTTATGTTTTTAATAGTTCTTGAAAGCAATTCTGTTTTTACTTTAATATTAATAAAACCAGGTCCTGCTATTTCAATTTGATCATAATAATCTTTTTGCATTAATTCTTCTTTAATAGTTTCTGCTAATTGAACCGGATTTTGTTTTAGTTCTTTTGCACTCATTAAGGCAAGAGTTGTAGAAAAATGACTATCAATATTATTTTTGTTTATTTCAACAATTGGTTCCTTTGTTATATTCATTTTTTTAGTTATTGCTTTTAAATCCTCTTTAACGATATTAATTATGTTATTCATTTTGTTTCCCTTTCTAAGGAAAAAACATTTGCTGAACAAATGTTTTATCTCTATATTGACATTAATTCTTTTTCTTTAATTTTTGATATCTCATCTAATTTTTTGATATTTGAATCTGTTAATTTTTGCACGTCAGTTTCAATGCCTTTAACAACATCTTCACTAATTGATTTATCTTTTTTAGCTGCATCAATTGAATCTCTACGTATATTTCTAATACGCACTTTAAAGTTTTCTAATTCTTTATTCATTTTTTTAACTAAGTCTTTTCTAATTTCTTCTGTTAATGCAGGAATATTAATTCTTACAACTTCAGCATCAGAAACTGGATTTAAATTTAAATCTGATTTGTTGATTGCAGCCACTACTTCTTGAATTAAACTTTTATCTCAAGGTTTAATTACTAATAGTTGAGGTTCTGGTGTTGAGATTTGTGCAGTTTGGTTAACTGGTGTTGGAGTTCCATAGTAATTAACCATAACTTTATCTAACATTGTAGCACTTGCTCTACCTGTTCTAATTGTTTTAATGTGATCTTGTCACGCAGCAACTGTTTCTTCCATTTGTTGTTCTGCTAATAATAAAATTTCATCCATATTTATTTCCCCTATTCTTCTATAATTGTTGATTCTAAAGAACCTTCCATAACTTTAATAATGTTATTTGGTCCTTGCATGTCAAATACTTCGATTGGAAGTTTTGCATCTTTTGCTAATGTTGCTGCTGTTAAATCCATTACACGTAATTGTTTATCAGCTATTTCACGATGAGTTAATTTTTCATAAAATTTCGCATTAGAATTTAAGTTTGGATCTGAATCATAAACTCCTTTAACTCCATTTTTTGCCATTAATACTGCATCAGCATCAATTTCGATTGCACGAATTACTGAATTAGTATCTGTTGTAAAGTAAGCGAATCCTGTACCTCCAACAAAAATTGAAATGTAACCTTCATTCATTTTTAATCTAGCTCTTTTAAAGTTATAATCATCTGTCACTGTTTCAATTGGTAAAGATGAATAAACATTAACTTTGTCATAGCCTAAACGTTTGATAGTTGATTCTAAAGCTAGACCATTCATAACTGTTGCTAACATTCCCATGTAATCAGCGTTGATTTGTGGCATGTCAATATCAGTTCCAAGTTTACCTCTTCAGATATTTCCTCCACCAATAACAATTCCTAATTTTAATCCATTTTTTGCTAATTCAACAATTTGTTTAGCAATGTCTTCCAATTTTTCTTTGTTGTAAATTTCATTTTCACTTTTTAAAGCTTCACCACTAAGTTTTAATAAAACTGTACTATATTTATATTTCATTTAAAATACCTCATTCATCTTATTTATTATACCCAAAAACACTAATAAAAAAAGTATTCATAATTGAATACTTAGCAATATATTATGTCTTACAAACGTTTTCTTGTTTGTTGTTAAAAAATAATAAATATATTATTAAAATAATACTCAAACTTTCTAATGATAAAGTTAGTCAGTTTAATAAAACCCAAGTATTATAAAGTAAATTCATAGAAATTATAGTGTAGATAAATAATATTATTGAAATTACCAATAGAATAATAGCACTTCAAAAATTGATTATTATTTTTTTACTTTTATTAGTCTTTATCTTTATAATATTAAAAATTGATACATATAAACCAATAACAACAATAAATAGAGCACTAATTATTTGAATGATTTCTATTGCAGAGTATTTCATAATTAACTACCTAACTTTCCATAATTTTGATAATAATGATTTGTATTTTGCGTAAAGTTAGCAAACTTATATCCTTCACTTTGTAATGTTTCTAAAAATTCTGGTAGTCAAACTTTTGCATATTCTCTTGTGTGCGCAACTAGTATTTTTCCATTTGATAAATGTGAATAATATTGTTTTAATATTTTGTCTTTCCCTGTTTCTTCTCCTAAATAATCTGTTCCTAAATATCCTCTAACTCAATAAGGATTACCAACTTTTTTCTGAACATAACCTAAACCCCTATAGTATTGTAAATAAGGCATTCTTATAGGTATATCTTTAGTTTCAATTGAAATTCCATTTTGTTCATATATACCTTTGATTAAATTATTAACATCATTTAGTTCTTTAACAAGTTGTGTTTGATTGTTTGTATATTTATTATGATAATATGAATGATTTCCTAAGGAATGTCCATCTTTTATCATTCTGTCAACAACTTTTTTAATTCCTGGATCACTATCATATTTTTCCAAATTGACACCTGTCATAAAAAATGTAGCCTTAACGTTATATTGATCCAAAATATTCATTATTTCTCAATCTTCAGTTGCAGATGGCCCATCATCAAATGTTAGCATTAAAACTTTTTCTTTTGTTACAATTTTGCCAACTTCTTTATTACTTTTAAATGAAGATAAACTAAAAATAAAACCTGCAAGTATTGTAAAAACGATTAATATTTTAATTGATTTTTTCATAATATATTTTCCTTTTTAAAAAGCACTCATGGGAGTGCTTTAAGTTATTTATTTCTAATTGTTTTATTATGATATGCTAATGCATCTTCACTATCAACTTTAATACCTGTGATTTTTTCATCAAAGAATGACGCATCAACCATTTTTGTACTAAATTTAACTTTTTTGACTACTCTTTTACCTTGTTTATAAAAAACAAAAATATTTGGTGTTCTAGTATCACTAATAATTTTAACAATGTTTTTATTATCTATTTTTTCTCCAATTAAGTTGATTGATTCTTTTGTTAAAGCAACCCCATAGTATGGGATAAAAAAGAACAATGAAATAACTGAAGCAGCAATACAAATCATTCCAATAATTGTTGTTATCATTGCACCTGTATTTGAATTTAAAATATCTGGTTTGTAAATGACTGCAGTAACAATTCCCATAATTTCAGCAATTGAAATTAAAGAAACAGTAATGATTGGTAAAATTAAACCATATTTTTTTGACTTAGTATCAATTTTTTTAAATTGGTAATAGTAGAATGTAAGTGTTAATAATAATAGTGATGAAATACCAATTAACACAATGCTCATAATTAAAAATTTTGAACTCATAATTAGTTACCTAATTGAGCAGCTACTTCACTTGCAAAGTCAGTAACTACTTTTTCAATTCCTTCTCCAACTTCATATCTAATCATGTCAATTAAAGTCACTTTTTTAGATTCTAAGAATTGTCCTACTTTGAAACTTTCATCAACAACATATTGTTGGTCTACTAAACTAATTTCTGATAAACGTTTTGATAATTTTCCTTTTAAAATGTTTTCTAAAACATTTTCAGGTTTACCTTGTAATTTTGGATCTTCTTTAGCCTCAGCTTTGATGATGCTAAACTCTGATTCTTTAAATTCAGCAGGAATTTCTTCCATACTTTTGTATTGTGGACTCATTGCTGCCACGTGCATAGCTAAGTTATATGCATCTGATGCATCAAGAGTTCCTTTAAAGTTTAATACAACTGAAACTCTTTTGTTTGCATGGTTGTATAAAGTAGTTGTGTTTCCAGCTTCTTTTGCAATTAAAGTAAATCTTCTTAATTGAATTTTTTCTCCAATTGTTGCTGTAGCATTTACTAATACTTGTTCAATTGTTTCACCTGAATTTGTTGTTAATGCTAATCCTTCTTCTAAAGTTTTCGCATCTGATGCCAATAATACATTAGCAATTTCATCAATTAAGCTGATGAATTTTTCGTTTTGAGCAACGAAGTCAGTTTCTGAGTTAACTTCAAGAATAACAACTTTTTTGTCATCTTCTTTAGCTAAAGATACACCTTCAGCAGCTACACGGTCTGATTTTTTAGCAGCTTTTGCTAATCCGTTTTCTCTTAATCAAACGATAGCGTCATCGATGTTTCCATCTGTTGCTTCTAATGCTTTTTTACAGTCCATCATACCAGCTTGTGTAATTTCTCTTAATTCTTTAATTAATTGTGCGTTTACAGCCATATATGTTTTCTCCTTTTGTTTTTAGTTTATTTTATTAGTTATTTGTTTTTTCAGGTCTATTTCAACTTCTGTTGTTTGAGTAGTTATTTTCGCCTTCTGTTCTTTCACGTTTAACAACAACTGTTTTTAAAACTGAAGGTGCTAATTTTAAGTTAGCTCCATCAGCGAATGCGTCAACTAAAGCGTTGATCATAATATTTACTGATTCTTGTAAATCATCGTTTGCAGGAATTGGTAAAGTTACGATATCTGGATCAACGTTTGTGTCACATAGTCCGATTACTGGAATGTTTAATTTAATTGCTTCTTTAACAGCAATTTCATCTGATTTAGGATCTACAACAATTAATGCAGCAGGTAATTTACGCATTTGTTTGATTCCACCTAATGATTTTTCTAAGTTAGCTTTTTCTTTTAAAATTAAGATTTGTTCTTTTTTAGTTCTTAAAGCTAATTGTCCATTTTTTTCTGATTCTTCAATTTCTCATAAAGCTTTGATTCTTTTTACGATTGTTTTGAAGTTTGTTAAAGTTCCACCTAATCATCTTTGGTTAACGTAGTAGTTACCTGATCTTAATGCAGCTTCTTTAACAGCTAATTTAGCTGAACGTCTTGTTCCTACGAATAAAACTTTTTCACCTTTAGCCCCGATTGATTGAACTAATTTTTCAGCTTGTCTTAATTGAATTAAAGTTTTTTCTAAGTCAATTACGTGGTTTTTTGATTTTGACCCATAAATAAATGGTGCCATTTTTGGATTTCATCTTTTTGTTTGGTGACCATATTGAACACCAGCAGCAGATAATTCATCTCTTGTTACTTCTTTGTATGCCATGTTTGTACTCCTTCTTTTTTGTATTTGTTAGGCTTCCAAGTGATTCGAACACTACCACCCTTTTTACTAATTTGGGCACTGGGTAAATGAATTCTCACTTGTGATTGAATATCTATTAATTTTGTTAAATAATCAACTTATAAAATTATAGCAAAAAAAGCCCAATTTTTAAAGGACTTTTATTTTTAAGATATGTAGTTATTTCTTACTTTTAGTTTTTACTGGTGTTTTTTCATCACCTTTTAAAGTATAAACCTTAGGTGTATTTTTGTATTTATATCTTTTTTCAAAATAACTTTCATTATCAAGAACTTCATTATTTTCTTCGATTTGATCATATAAAGATTTAATTATTTGATCATTTTGTACTGATTCTTCCTCTGCATTTATACCTGCATCAATGAATCTAGCAATCTTAAGTTTACTACTATTTTTTTGAACAATTTGTTTAATAATAGGTAAGTTAACTATAATATTTAATCCAATTTTTGGTCTAAATATTAAAGGTAAAATAATACAAATTGGTAAACTTGTTATTCCTGTTATAACAAGAACACTAACAATCGTTGGAATAGATATAGATTCAACAATAACTTTAATTTCATCTCCAGTAGGATCTGATATTGTAATATTAATTAAAGCAAACTTACTTAATCCGTAGTTAATAAATAAAGATGTTGCGATAATCGGAACTAATAAGAAAATAAAATTAGGTAATACGTTTTTTAGTGATGAATTATATGTTATATGAGTTCATGTAAATGATCACAAGAAAAAATATGCAATCATCATGAACACTAATTTAATTATGTAAAAATATTTAATCATTTTAGGGATTCAGTTAGTTTTATTTCCTGCATTAAATGCAAAGAAATATAAAAGAACCAAAGTTAATCCAGCAATTACTAGGTATCAAATAGCAATTAAATTTAATCATTTAGTTGTTCTACTTTCAATTCCTTTTGCTTGAACTAAAACATACTGTCCTTGAACAATAATAATTGCACTAGTTGATAAACCAAATAAAATTGAGAACTCTTGTCCTGAAAAAATGTATTTTAAAGCTTCTGCTTGATAAATTGCGCTTGTTGGTTCAGTTCCAGCAAAATCCTTAGCTATAACGCTTCCAAATAGACCTGTTGTTACAAATGGAGTTAATATAGAAATCATAACAAAACTAAATGCAGCTACTATATACGTATATAATTCATAGTTAGTATAAGTTTTTCATTCAATTCTTCCTTCTTTTAAAATTTGAGAAATAAAATATTCTCTGAATGAAACAATGAAGTTCAACATGATTATTCTAATATTGATACCAACAATCATATAAATTGAAAGCATAGATGTGGTTTTAAGTCCTGATGCCCCTAAAACAACTAAAAGTATAATAATGTCTGCATTCATTAAAATATTAATTCCCAATGAAGAGAAGAATAATTTTGATGATTTTCTAACTAAGTTGTGATCATTAAAATCTGAATAAAATTTAATTCATGGATACTTTCTTTTTACATAAACCATTATCATGAAACCACGAATAAATGGATAAATAACAATTGGTAAAAATACTAATACCGGACTAATATAAATTCCTTTAAAGTTGATCCAACTTAGCAGTGAAATGATTAACATATAAACAATTACGTCAGTGAAAAGTATAATAGCTCTTCTTAAATAGTTTTGTTTATCTGCTTCAAGAACATTTTCATAAATACCAAATATTGATGAATTAACAACTTGTTTGAATCCAAAGAAGAAACAAACAAAACCTAATTCTCATAAATGTATTGTTCCATTTTTTGCTGGTGTTGTTAAACTAGTCATAATTGGATCACCTTGTAAGAAATGAGGTGCCAGAGCGATTTCAAGTGGATATAAAATTGAAATTAATGTTACAAATAATAATCCTCTTCAAAGTTTATTACGATATTTCCTTTTTGCTGTTGAGAAAGATTCATTTGCTGTAATTCAATCTTTTTCCATTATTGGCTTAGCCATTAAAATAACTGTTGTTATCCCCAAGGCTCCTTCACACGTACCTCCGATGATAGCAACTGACATAGAAATTCTTACGAATCCGTTAAATTCAGTACCATAGGCACTCAAGATTCAATAAATCATAAGAATTTGAATAATAGTATTAGTTAAAGAAATTGCAACTCCTACTAATGCACTTCATACACTAGTTCTTGCCGATGTCTTTATAACAACATTATCTGTTGCTGTAGCTTCAAGTTGCATTTCTCCACCTCCTATTCTTATCAGGTTGGTTCTATTTCTATAATTTTACCATTTAGATTTTCTAAATTTCCTTCAAAACCATTGAACACTAATTTATTAGCAAATAAGAAAATCATTTTATTATTGTTAATAATTGTTCCTGAATATCTTGAATCATTAATGATTGATGCTCCATAGTATTCTAAAGTAGCTCTAATTTGATGTTTTCTACCTGTTAGAATTTGAACTTCTAATTCTGTTTGTTCATTTGTTACATCTAAACTAACAACATTAAATATTGTTGTTGCTTCCTTATAATCTGTTCTAAATTCTTCGCTAAAAACTGATTTTTGAATAATAGGATCATACTTAATTCATCCTTTAGCGACTAAGCTTTCAGTAACTGGAACATCAATTCTACAACGATAGTATTTTTCAATTTTATCTTTGTCTTGAATTGCTTCAATCATAACATCATGAGTTTGCTTGTTTTTGGCATACATTATTAAACCTGATGTTAATTTATCTAATCTATGAATATGACTAATTACATATGAATTTTCTTCACTTGGATTATATTGTTTTGTATCAAATAGATAATTTTTAACAATATCATCCATACTTGTTTTAACTGGTGAATGGACTTCAACATTATATGGTTTTTTAACTATTAATAAATTTGTATCTTCGTAAATAACATCAATATCATAATTCGACAATTTTTTAAAATCATCTCTTAATACTGGTTTATTGTTATCATAAACTACAATTACATCATTAGTTTTGATTATATAATCTTTATCCTTAATTCTTTTATCGTTAATTTTAATATCACCTTTTCTTAGTCATTTGTAAATAACTGAAAGTGGTGTTGTTTTATAGTTCTTTTTTAAGAACTTAAATAATGTTTGATTATCATCATTTTGGTTTGCAATAAATTTGTTCATTAGTTTCTCCCTGCAATCATTAAAATAAAAGTAATAAGGTTTGATCCTAAATGAACTAATCATGAATAGGTTATGTTACCTTCTGTATAAATAAAAGTTGTTGATAAGATAATTCCTGGTATTAAGTAAATATAAATGTTTTCTATATCACCCATACCTACATGAACCATAGCAAATGCTAGTGATGAAACTACCATTGCAAATCATTTATTTCCAACTCCTGTAAAGATTGAATCTCTAAATGCTAGTTCTTCAACCATTGGTGCTACTATAACGCTAAAAATAAAAAGTAAAATAGAATAGAAAATTTTAACTGTCATTGAAGAATTTTTATAAATATCTTCAAGTGCAGATTGATTAGCTGTTTGTGTTTCAATAAAACTTAAAGCATAAGATGTTCCAAATAAAATTGCAGTCATTATTAAAACTACTATTAAAATTCTTTTTCATTCTTTTTTTAAAGTTAAAAATATTCTATCTTTTAAAAATGGTACTTTTATGAATAATATTATTCCAACAATTATCTCAGCAATTATTTGTAGTGTCATTGATACAAATTGTGCAGCTACCTTATTACCATTTAAACCAGATAAACCTAAAATTAATGAACCTAATATAATCACAAATAAAAATGGTAATACTATAAAAGCATATATACCAAATGCATTTGTTCTAGTGAAAAGCTCATTATCTCTTTTATATAAAATAAAACAACCAATTGCTGAACAAATGATCTGAACTGAAACAAATACAAGATTTATAATGTTTTGAGTATCATCAATTGTGCTTGCATTTACTGTAAATTTTAAAATTATTAGAATTAATAAAGGCACAAATAAAACTGAACTAGCAAATATTATTCCATCAATTAAAGGATTGAAAACATTAAACTTAAATTTAACTTCTTGTGGTAATTCATCATGAAATTTAACTTTATTTATTGTTGATTTCATAAAGTTTTTAAATTTATTTATTTTTACTTTCATGTTTCTCCTTTTTATCTTTGTCTAATTAATTAAAACATATAAAAAAATTGCTTAAAGCAATTTTAATTAATTTTTTATTAACCTTCAATTAATGCTGCTGAAATCATTGCTTCTTTAATTCCTGCAACAGCTGCATCAGCATCTGAACCTTCAGCAATAATAGTAACTTCGTCACCACTTTTAATTTGCATTGATAAGATATTCATAATTGATCTTAAATTTCCAGTTTTTGATCCTGAAACAATTTTAACATCAGATTCAAATTTAGAAGCTGCAGAAATAATTGCAGTTGCTGGTCTTGCGTGTAATCCAATTTTGTCAGTAATAACTGCTGTAAATTGTGCCATTTAAATTTCCTCCTGTATTTTTTAATACCTTATAATTATAACAATAAGTTCTATCTTTTATCAATTCTTGTTAAATTAATTTTTCTTTGATATAGTTGAATCATTAACAGATATAGGCATAATTCCATAACTTGAACTAAAAGCTACTTTCATAGTTTGTCCATTTATTTCAACAATTACACCATCTCCAAAAATCATATGTTCAATGATATCATTTTTTTCATAACCTATATTTGCTTTATTTTGCAAGCTTGAGTTAGTTTTTCCAAGATGGCTAATGTTTGCAAATGGGTTTGAACTTTTTTGATACTTACCTTCAAAGTGATATAAATCTTGATCAAACTCTTTAATGAATTTTGAAGGTGCTAATTCTGATTGAGAAATAAATGAAAATTCCCCTTTTATGTATGTAATGAATACTTTTTCTTCAGCACGAGTAATAGCTACATATAAAGTTCTACGTTCTTCTTCTATTTCTTTAGCAGAGTTAGCTGATAATCTTCCGGGGAATACATCCTGATTTAACCCAACAACAAAAACAACTTTATTTTCTAAACCTTTTGCTGCATGCACTGTTAATAAAGTTACTTTTTGAGCTTCAATATCATCTGCATCAGAATTTAATAAAGCTTCTTCTTGTAAATATGAAACAATTTTTTCAATTGAATTTTCTTCAAAGTCAGCTGGTTGATAAGATTTATCAAAGTTTTCTAATTGGTCATATAATGATTCAATGTAGCTTATATCTTCTTTTTTTTCTGTATCGATTAATTTCTGCATATAACCAGACTCAACAAGCATATATTGTAATGTTATTCTAATATTTTTGCTTTCTTTGTAAACATTAACAGATTTTGAAAGTACATTTCTTATAGTTGTTAAATGTTTTGAGACTTGATTGATATGTAATTCATCCTCGTTAACAATTAAATCATAAAGTGATACATTCATATCGTTTGCTTTTTCTTTAAGTTTCTTAATTGTTACATCACCGACTTTTGGAATACTTTTTAAAACTCTTTCAACAGCCTGTTCGTCTTGAGTAGCCAATGTTCTCAAAAATGCATTTGCCTCTTTAATAACTTTTCTATCTTTAAAACGAATTCCTCCAATTAATTGAAAAGGTATTTTATTGTTTTGAAATTCTTTTTCAAATTCTTGTGATCATGCATTAAGTCTATATAAAACAAAGATATCTTTATATTCATATCCTTCACTAATTAATTCTTTAATCTTTAATGTCACATATCTTGCTTCATCATTTCTTGTTTCGCATTCTTTAACTATAGGTAAATCACCTGAAGCATTATTTGTAAAAATATCTTTTGCTTCACGATTCTTGTTATTATTGATAAAATCATTTGCTAAATCTAATATTTTTTGAGTTGATCTATAATTTTGATTTAGTGTGATACTTACCCCATTTGAGAAAGCTTTTGTAAAGTTTAAAATAATATCTACTTTAGCTCCTCTTCACGAATAAATAGTTTGATCTGGGTCTCCAACAACAGTTAAATTATTCTTATCTCTTGTTAAAAACTTAATTAAATCAAATTGTAAATCATTTGTATCTTGAAACTCATCTACCATAACATAATCATATCTATTTCTTCATTTTTCAAGAGCTTCAGGGTACTCATTAAAAAGTTTAAATACCAATACTTGCAAGTCATTAAAATCAATTGAATTTATTGTTTTTAAGTAATCTTCATACTTTTGGTATAGTGTTGCAATTGCTCTTTCAAGTCCACTGTAGCATTCTTCCATTGCTTCAATTGGTGAAATTAAATCATTTTTTCAATTTCCTATTCTGTAAATTATTTTCTTCTCTGTATATTTTTTTAATTCTGTTAAATGACTGAAGTGTTCATTTATTAAGCTTCTAATGATTGCAATTTGATCTCCTTGATCAATGATTAAAAAGTTTTTATTTAGTCCGATTAGTTCAAAATCTTCTCTTAAAACTCTTGAACATCAAGCATGAAATGTTGAAATATGTGGGTTACTTGTTAAATCAGGTATAATTTTTGCAACTCTATCACGCATTTCTCTAGCTGCTTTATTTGTAAATGTAACAGCAAGTATTTTATAGGGAGGCATTTTTAATTTATCTATTAAATATGCAATTTTAGTTGTGATAACTTTAGTTTTTCCTGAACCTGCTCCTGCAACTATTCTCAACGGTTTATCTGTGATTGTTACAGCCGCCAATTGTTGTTCATTTAATTGCACTAATAAATTATTCATGACTTTCTCCTTTTTCTTTTTGATCAATTTGTTTTTGATTTTTCTTTTCAAGTTTTAAGTTCTCAGTTAGGCTTGGTTTATCAACTTGTATCGAACTGTAAAATTCCTTTTCTTCAGAATTACCAATTTGATTCAATATTTCTTCGCTAAATTTACCTGGTGTTTCTTGCAGAACAGATTTATCTGATATTTTGGCATACCTTTTTATTTGTTTTGATTTTTCTAAAACAACAATTATTTTGTTTTTCATGTCTACAGATGATTGATGATTTTTTTGTAGTTTAATTGATAATCCTATCGCTACGTTTCAAATCATAAAAATTCAATAATTCAATTGATAAATTATGTAACCTGAATTAACAAAAATATCATTTTTAGTTTCATCATATTTCATCATTAAGAATAAAAATAAAATATTACCTAAATATAATAGGCATCAAGGCATTAAAATGAATCATAATTCGCGTTCAAATACATCTTTAAATCTTATTTTTTCGTCTACTTTAAATTTCACTAGCTTTATTTTAAAAATAATTTTTCCTACTGTTTTACCCTTTAAAAAATAGGGAAATAAAACAAAGTAGGAAAAATTTCATATTAAAGCTGTTGAAAAAATTATAAATAAGAAAATTCAATTACCTTCCTTAGCTTGATCTTTAAAAATATATCCTAAAATTAAAAATAATAAAGAACTAATAATTAAATCTGTAAGTCTTGCAAAAAATACTTTTCATAAACTTGGTAAATAAAATTCATTTTCCCTTAATGCATTTTTTTCTACCTTAGATAATTCATAATTTATATCAACAGTTTTTTTTACTTCTAACATAACAACTATCCTATTTTTTTAAGTTGTTCATTAATAAAGCTATTGAAATTTTCCATTCTGATTGTGAAGTCTGGATTTGCGTTTTCTAAGAAAATTGCATTTTGTGTAGTGAATTCTTTTACTTTTCTATCAAGTTTTGTATTAACAAATAAAATAGCTTTTTTGTTAATAACAGGATTTTTGATTCTTTTTGATAAGTTCAAGAAGTTATAAGCCATACAGTAATTTGCTGCATAGTTTAATTCATCTTTAAATTCTTTGTATGTTCCTATTCTTCTGTAGTAATTTAAAACATGAGGTCATTGGTTAACAATATCGAAGATTGAATATTTTGGTACAGATACTTTGTGTTTAAATAAAGAATCTCCTGATAAGTAAAAGTTTCTTGAATGAGCAAGTGACATGAATAAAAATAACATATCAAATCTAACATTTTTTTTAAAAGTAATTCTAAAGTCTTTAATAAATTTACTTCTGAATAATTTACCATATATTTCTTGAGTTATGTAAGCAAAAACTTCTCTATTTTCTTGTAAATCGTATAATTTATTTGTTTCTAATAAAGGTTGTGTTTCACCTTCAAATAAATTTGATTGTTCATATTGAACTTCAATTAAATCTATTTTGTTTTCACTTGATTCAATAATGTCTTGAACTTTTTGAACATAGTTTTCATTAATTAAGTCTCCTTCTTTTAAGAAGGAAACGTACTCTCCACGAGCTAGTTCAATTGCATTATTTCAGTTTAAAGATTCCCCTTGACCTTTAGAATTAAAAATTAATATGATTTTGTCGTTTTCAATAAATTGATCTCTAACAAAATCTATAGCTTCTTTTTCTATGTTTGGTTCATCAACTATTATAATTAGCTCATATGAGTCATTAGTTTGTTTTTTTAATGTATTAATTGTTTTAAATAATTTTTCTTCTCTAGCTTGACTAGATATAATAAATGAAACTAACATTCTTTCACCTCTCTTGAATATAACTATATATATTTTACACTAAAAGGTATTTTTTTGTTATTTATTCTTTTAACTACTTATCAATATATGCAGTAATTTTTTTAAATTAAATTTCATATATAATATTTAAAAGCAAAAATATATATTTTTTTAAATTATGAAAGGAATAAAATGAGCATTAAAAATTATTTATTACAAACTGAAATACCAACAAACAAATGACTTACAAAAGATGATAACAAAGAAATTATTAGATCTGTTTCTTCAAAAGTTAATGATGTTAATAATTTAACTGAAGACGAAGAATTAACAATGAAAAAATTAATTGATTTTGTTGTTGCTAGTCAAGATGAAAAATTTAACTATGAAGGCAAAGAAGACTATTTAAGACCTGCTGTGGGGCTAGCTGCTCCACAAATTGGGGTCAATAAAGACATGTTTTACATCAGATTTAATTTACCTAATGACAAAATTGAAGAATATGCAATGATCAACACTGAATACATCGCTAAGTCTTCAAGATTAGCTGCTCTTGAAGAAGGTGAAGGATGTTTAAGTGTTGATGAAGATAAACATGGAATAGTTCCAAGAGCCTGAATAATTTCTGTTAAAGGATTTGATTGATTAAAAAAAGAATGAATTGAATTAAAACTTAAAGACTACCGTTCTATTGTTTTTCAACATGAAATGGATCACAATATTGGTAATCTATACTATGATCACATAAATAAAGAAGATCCTGAGTTTATTGGTGATGATTGAGTTATCCTTTAATTTGTGATAATATCAATTTAACAAAAAAGCAAAATACATATTTGAATGTTAAATCATTATATTTTAATTAATAATTAGAAAAAAATTTAATAGTTAAAACATAAGTTATGTTTATGTATGTTTATTTTATGTAAATGGAGGAAAAATGGAAAAGGAAAAAAATATTTCTACAAATCAAATTATTGAAAAAGAAGATTTTGAACCTTTTGTTTTTAAACAAAAAGAAGTTCAAAGAAAATATATTAAAACTGAATCACCAACTAAAGTGTTTGCTTTGGGTGGGCTTGAAGAAATTGGTAAGAACACTTACTGTATAGAACATGAAAATGAAATTATCATGATTGACGCAGGAGTTAAGTTTCCTGATGATTCAATGTTAGGAATTAACGCTGTTATTCCTGATTACTCATATTTAAAAGAAAATGAATCAAAAATTAAAGCTTTATTTATTACTCATGGGCATGAGGATCACATTGGTGGAATACACTATTTAGTTAAACAAGTTAATATACCTGTTATTTATGCACCTGAATTAGCTGCTGCCCTAATTAGAGACAGATTAAAAGAACACAAATTAACAGATAAAACAATTGTTAAAGAATATGTTGCTGATGATATTTGAGCAACCAAAAACTTACGTGTTAGTTATGCTGCTTTAAACCACTCTATTCCAGATGCATTTGGTATTTTAGTTGAAACTCCTAATGGAAATATTTTTTCAACAGGGGATTATAAATTTGACTGGTCACCTTTAGGACACTTTGCCGAATTGAGTAAATTAGCAAGTATGGGTGATAAAGGGATTGAACTTTTGATGTCAGACTCAACAAATGCTGAGGTTGAAGGTTATACACCTGGTGAAAAAGGAATCATTGAAAACATTGATAAACTTTTCTTAAAAGCAAAAGGAAGAATCTTTATTACAACTTTTGCCTCAAACGTTCACCGTATTCAACAAATTGTTGAATTAGCTAATAAATATGATAAAAAAGTTGTTATCCTTGGTAGATCTATTGAAAGAATTATTAAAATAATTCGTCAAATGGGTCACTTAAAAATTAATGACAAAATGTTTATTAAAGCTAATGATATTGATAAATATCCGGCTAATAAAATTATGATTATCTCAACAGGTAGTCAAGGTGAGCCGATGGCTGCACTTTCAAGGATTGCTACAAATAGACACCAATCTATTTCAATAATTCCTGGTGACACTGTAATTTTCTCATCATCACCAATTCCAGGAAATAGAGCTGATGTTGAAATCTTAATTAATAGATTAACTAGAATAGGCGCTAATGTTATTGAATCTTCACCAAACAATAGAATTCATACTTCTGGTCACGCTAGTCAAGAAGAACAAAAATTATTATTTACATTATTAAGACCTAATTATTTTATGCCAATGCATGGTGAATTCAGAATGTTAAAAAAACACATCGAAACAGCTGAATCAGTAAATTTAAGACCTGGGCATGGATTTGTAATGGCGAATGGTGATCAATTAGAATTATTACAAGGTAATGCTCAAATTGGTAAACGAGTTGACGCTGATGCAATTTATGTAGATGGAAAAGATATGACTGCTCATGCTTCAAATATAATTAGAGAACGTGATATTTTAAGTAAAGATGGATTAATATCAGTTGTTGTTTCAATTGACTCACAAACCAACAAACTATTATGTGCGCCAAGAATAATTTCACGTGGAAGTTTTTATGTAAAAGATTCAGGAAATATTATTAGTGAGGCAATTACAATTGTTACAGAAGCAATAAATGAAGTATTAAATTCTTCTAAACCAACTTTTGGGGCAATTAAGAAAGCAATTAAACAATCACTTTCACCTTACATTTTTAAAACAAAACGCAGAAATCCATTAATTATTCCAGTTATATTGAACAAAAAATAAAAAACGATTAGATCGTTTTTTTTATTAACTTATACATTTATAAATAAAAATATTATAATTAATCTAACCATGAAAGGAGATTATCAAATATGGCTATAAATAGAAATTATGGTAGAAGTTATATTCCTAGAGGGTTCATAAAGTTTGCTCAAATATTAGGAACAGCTGTTACTGCCCTTATATTAATAATGACAATTTACTTTTTCTCAAGCGATGAGTTCTTAGCTTCAGGAGATCCAACTACAGTTACTTGAAGTTCATTAATAATAGGTATTGAAATATATTTCTTATGAAAATCAATTTATTCAGCTTATGTAATTATTAGTTATTTAAATAAAGCATCTGATGAAGAAATCATTGCTAATAGATATATACTAGCAGTTTTAAGTGTTGGAGTTGGAGGATTAATTACACCTTTTATCTTAACTTCAATGCCAAACATTGAAACTCAATCATCAATGAATCCAAGAGCTTTCTTAGCAAAACACTTAGGTTTAACAATGCTAATTGGCTTTACATTATTTTTAGTATCATTTATTTCAATTACTTTATCAACTGGAATTACTTTTAGCGAATTAATCGATACAACCAACGAATTTGGATTAATTGGTTTCTTAGCAATTACATTATCAATTGTTGGATTTTTAATTGGTGTTTTAGGATTTGGATTGTTTTCAAGAAATAATTCATCAGATTTAATGAAAGAAAAAAATTTACAAGGTTATACAATGCAAATTGTTGGTGTAATTTTCACAATTATTGCAACATTAGAATTAGTGTTCTTAATTATAATGGCAATCTTTAGATTAATTGGTGTAATTTTCCAATCATTCAGTTATATGAATCGTTATGATGGATTCTTCAAAGTTTTTGCAATATTCTTAGCATTTTCAAGAATTGGTTTTGAAATTTGATATGTTACATGAGTTGTATCAATGTATTCAAAAATTATTTCAGGTCTTTGATCAAAAGAACAAGTTATTAAAATTAATAACTTTGAAAAAGTTGATGAAGCAAGAGTTCAACAACAAAATGCATAAAAAAAGTGGATTAAAATCCGCTTTTTTTTATCTTCAAACATAAACCAAAATGTTTGCTGGTTTACCACAACCACAAATACCACAATTTTCTTTTTCTTCTTTTAGTTCAACTTTAGCATTTAAATATCCACTTCATCCATCTTGAATTGATTTTGTTACATTTTCACCTTTTTCAAAAGCCATTAAAATTGTATAACCTTTATTTAATTTATCATTTACTTCTTCTATGTTAATTTTAGTCATGTCTAAAACTTCAATTACTTTATCTGCGTTATTTTTCACTATTTTAACTCCTCTTTAGCTTTTTTAAAAGCAGCATCATAAATAAGTTTAGCTTCTTCATCAATATAGTCATTGGCATGTTGTCCGTCTTTAACAAAAGATAATGAATAAAAATATCCTACTGTAATAAATAAGATTGCTCCTGCTGTTAATATGCCAGCAAATACAAGTTCAGTAATTCCTTTAGATTTTTTAGCTAAATCTATAATTTGTTCACCAGTTTTTCAATTGTAACTTTTGTAGTCAAAAATATTAATAATGCCCGGAATAAATAAAGAACACGCAATTATAAAACAAAGTAAAGCTAAAATCGCTCATGGTCAGTATTTTTTATTTAATGTTTTGAAACATCCCATATGACTAGTATATATTCTTGCACCAGTTGTTACAAAACCTATGTTTGAATTATTAGGTGTGTAAACTGCACCACTTGAAATTTGACCGCTTCTACTCAATTGATATGGTTTTATAGACTGCTTACAATAATTACAATTTTTCATTTTTTTATTTCTCCTGTATCTTATTATATTTTATAACTTTAGTTTTCTTTTATTATTATATAAAACAAAAAAAGTTATTATTTTATATAATAAGAATATAACATTTTCGGGGCAAGGTGTAATTCCTTACCGATGGTAATAGTCCATGAACCTTAACAGGTTGATTCAGTGAAATTCTGAAACCGACGGTATAGTCCGGATGGTAGAAAATGTCAGCAGAAGATAAACATTTTTTGTTTACTTTTTTTGCTGTCCGCCTCGCTTGTTAAATAAGCGATTTTTTTATTGCATGGAGGTAAAACTAGTGAATAAAAAGTATAAAATATGAAATTATAAATATGATTTTGCAGAAATAAATTTTAAAAACTGAAAAGAAGTTTTTAGTGATACTTTTAGACTTAATATAAGAAAAGTTGCACTTCTTTCAATGTTATTTGCTTTTGAAATTTTAATGACAATTATTTCTAAAATAATAATGGGTATAGCTATACCAATGATTGTTGGTGTTTATACAATTGAAATATCTTTTTTCGTAATATTAATTATTTATTTATGTTCAAACTATTTATATGCATCCATTTTATCTATTAGTGCCATCTGATTTAGGTTATTGCTTGGTAGCGAACCAATTGGTTTACTTTCAATGATGATTTCTGATATGGTATTCTTAACGATCTTTGCAATAGTTTTGTTTTTCCTTAAAAAACTTATTCTTTTGAGATTTGAATTTAAAAATCAGATTAGAGTGTTTGCATATTTGATATGCGTAGCTGGCTTTATTTCAATGCTTGTATCTGGTTTTATTTCTATGCTATGTAATGACTCTTTCATATTTAATATGTATTACTTGTCTGACAATGATAGTGGATATTGAAATATGCTTTTATGAGTTGGGTTTGGAGTTACATTAGCTAAATATGTGATTAATATAATATTATTTATTTCTACAATTAAGATTCTTTTCATTTTAATTAAACAATCAAGAGCATAAAAAAATCAGACTTTTGAAAAGTCTGATTTTGTTTATTAAGTTAATTATTTGTTTTGAATTGCAGCAATTCCAGGTAATTCTTTACCTTCCATGTATTCTAATGAAGCTCCACCACCAGTAGAAATTCATGAGAATTCATCTTTAAATCCTAATTTAATTGCAGCCGCAGCTGAGTCTCCTCCACCAATTAAAGTGAATCCTCCATCAGCTTTACGTTTTGCAGCGGCTTCACAAACAGCAACGGTACCAGCTTTGAAGTTTTCAAATTCACTAACTCCCATTGGTCCATTTCAAACAACAGTTTTTGCGTTTGCTAATTCTTTTTCGTACATTTCAATAGTTTTAGGTCCTATATCTAACCCCATCATTCCTGCTGGAACATTTTCTCCACATAATGTTGGAGCAACATCAGCATATTCAGGTGCACATAAACTATCAACTGGTAACATAATTTTTCCATTAGCTTTTTCTAAGTATTCTTTTGCTAATTCAACTTTATCAGCTTCTAATAAAGAGTTTCCAATTTCCAATCCCATTGCTTTGTGGAATGTATAAGTCATACCTCCACCAATTAAGATTTTGTCAACTTTACTTAACAAGTTGTCAATAACACCAATTTTATCAGAAACTTTAGCTCCTCCTAAAATTGCAACGAAAGGTCTTTCTGGTGCATCAATTCCTTTTCCCAACATTTCGATTTCGTTTTGTACTAAGAAACCTAATGCTGATTCAGATATGTTTGAAGCAATACCTACGTTTGAAGCATGAGCACGGTGTGCTGTACCAAATGCATCATTAATAAATACGTCTCCAAGACTTGCTCAGTATTTTCCTAATTCTGGATCGTTTTTTGATTCAGCTTTTACAACTTCACCATTCTTAACATCTTCAAAACGAGTGTTTTCAAATAATAAAACTTGTTTTTCATTTAAAACGCTTATAGCTGATTCTAACTCAGTTCCTCTTGTTTGGTTAACAAAGATTACTGATTGACCTAAAACCTCTTCTAATCTTTTTGCTACTGGAGCTAATGATTTAGTTTTTTTATCATCTTCACTTTTAATTCTTGATAAGTGTGAAAATAAAATAACTTTTGCATCATTTTCAACCAAATATTTAATAGTTGGTAATGCAGCTTGAATACGGTTGTCATCAGTAATAACTCCATCTTTTAATGGAACATTAAAATCAACACGAACTAAAACTTTTTTTCCTTTTACATTAATATCTTTTAATGTTTTTTTCAAATTGTAATTCATTCCATTCTCCTCTTTTTTCTTTACAATATATATTTTAACTCTTTTATCTAAATTATTAAAATTAATAAGAAAAAAAATACCCTAAAGGGTATTTAAATTTAATAATTCTTAGAATTATAATCCCATGAAGTAAATTGTTGTTCTTACTAATTGTGAAACGTATGATGATTCATTGTCATATCATGCACAAACAGTAACTAATTGTTCACCATCAACTTCAGTAATTTTTGTTAATGTTGCATCAAAGATTGAACCGAATGATGATCCGATTGTATCTCCTGAAACGATTTGTTGTGTATTAAATTTAATTGCTTTTGATAATTCAGCATCAGCTTTAATAGCTGCCTCAACAGTTGCGTTGATTTCTTCAACAGTTGTTTTTTTGCTTAATTGTAAAGTAACGTCTGTAATTGATCCTGTAATTGTTGGAACACGTAATGCGTATCCATCTAATTTACCTTTTAGGTTTGGTAATACTAATGAAACTGCTTTAGCTGCTCCAGTTGTTGAAGGAACAATGTTTCATGCTGCTGCACGCCCTCTTCTTAAATCACCATGAGGTAAGTCTAATAATTTTTGGTCATTTGTTACAGCATGAACAGTAACCATTTTTCCTTTAACAATTCCAAATTTTTCATCCATAATTTTAGCAACTGGTGATAAACAGTTTGTTGTACATGAAGCTCCTGAAATAATTACGTCTTCTGCAGATAAGTTTTTGTGGTTTACACCATAAACGATTGTTTTCATTTCCCCTGTAGCAGGTGCTGAAATAATAACTTTTTTTGCTCCAGCTGTTAAGTGTGCTGATGCTTTTTCTTTATCTGTGTAGAATCCTGTTGATTCGATTACTAAATCAATACCTAATTCACCTCATGGTAAATCAGCAGCATTTCTTTCAGCAAAGATTTTGATTTCTTTTCCATCAACAATAATTGAGTTATCTGTGTATGAAATTTTTCCTTCTTGGAATTTTCCTTGTGCTGAGTCAAATTCTAATAAGTAAGCTAATGTTTTTGTATCTGTTAAATCGTTAACAGCAACGATTTCAACTCCTTGGTTGAATAATTGTCTAAATGTTAAACGTCCGATTCTTCCGAATCCGTTAATTGCAACTTTTTTTGACATATATTTTATCCTCTCTTGTAATATCTATACATTAATAATTTTACACTCTTAAACAAAAAAGAACAATTTTTTCAAAAAATCTTTGAAAAAATTATGTTCTTTTTGAGTGTTTTCCATTTAGTGTAGCAAATGTTGTTAATGTTGTTATTCTTTCTTTAAGTCTTGCAACTTTCATAAGCTCTATTTCTTTGTTATTTTTATTAATATTATAAATTTTATCTAGTTCATATAAAGTGAAGTTTGAAGAAATAAAAGTAAGTTTTTTTCTATTCATTCTGTAATTTAAAATGATATATCATAAATTGTCTCTAGTTCAACTTGATACCATTTCACCAGCAAAATCGTCGATAAATAAAATGTCTGCTTTTTTCATTTGATTAATGTATGGAATAGAAGAAACTGAGTTTTTACTAAATTGTTCTTTGCATTTCTCAATAATATCAGGTGCTGTACAAAAGAAAACTTTTGCATCTCTTTTGGCTGCTTCGTTTGCTAATGTTTTAAAAATAGTTGTTTTTCCTATACCAGGATTTCCATAAAGATAAACGCCTTTTATATTTTTTCTTTCAAGGTTATTTTTGTCTTCAATATAGTTCACAATCAACTTTCCTGAATTTTCAATTAACAGTTTTCTTTCCTCAATTTCTTCATCATTGAAAAAATTTTCTGTTCTTAAATCCTCCAAATAATTTTTAACTGTTTTTGGGAATTGATCAACACTAAAATCTTTATAAATATAATTATTTTTAATTGCTTGGTTTTTATTTTCATATAGAAAGTGGGCACATGGTGATGAGCTTAAATAAAAATTAGAGTTTTTAAAAGTTAGATTTAATTGTCTTCCTCTTATTCTTTGTTTACATTCTTTCAATGGACCACTTATACATTCGGTATAGTCAGATACGAATTCAAATAAAATAATAAAATTTTGTTTTAAAACTTCATCAGTTATTTCATAGACGTCACTTTTACTATTTTCAATTAACTTAGCAATAACTTTATTATCTTTAAAAATTTGAATATCCATATTTGACCTACCATTCTATATCTATGTTTTTTTCCATTACAAATTCATTTATAGGCTGTTTTCTTCCATAAATAGAATTTTCATTATCTTTTATAGCTGCACTTTGTTCGTGTTTTTTACTTACATTTTTTAAGTACATATAAAGTTCTTTTGTTGTTGATATTTGTTTTGCTTTTAAACTTTCAACTATTTTTACAACATAGTTATAAATGAATTTTTTATCGTTTTTTAAATAAGAATAACTAATTAAACAATTCAATATACCATCTGTTAAATTATATTTTAGTTTAAGTGAACTAATTATGTCAACTACATTTTGATTAGCTTCTACTCCCATACATTCATTGTAAAAATTTATTCATTCAGTAGAATTAAAACTATTAATAATGTTTATATCATCATCAGTTAAATCTGAGCTAGATGTTTTTTTAATAATTTCTCTCGATATAGCATTAAATTCTTTATTTAAAGAAATTCAGTCTATTTCATTAGAAATTTTTTTGTAATGATTAATTAATAATTCGGCTATAAATTCAATTGTAAATTCTTTTTTTATTAATAATGCATCCAAATTAGATTTGACGCTTTCATTAAAATCTATAAGTACTCCTTTTCTTACTAATAGACCTTTTAGATCTGATAAATTTAACATTTCATCACAAATGTAAACATCTTTTTTAGCAGTCTCAACTGCTTGTTCGATATCAATAAAATCAAATTCGCTTTCATCATTTGTTTCAAATGAATCATCTATCTCATAATCTAAATCATCTATGTTAAATTCTCTATTTTTAAATTGTAAGTGTGCCAATTCAAAATTCTCTTCTCCTACTTTTTTTAGCAACCATGCTCTTGTTGCATCATTTTCAAAAAATTGCTTTGGAGACAGTGGTAAATTTAAAACAATTGCCATATTTCCGCTTTTTTTAGATTTAAAACATTTAATTAGTTTTAACTTTGTCAATTTTCCTAAATTTTTCTTCAATTGTTTTTCTGATGAAGAAGTTATTAATGCCATTCTTTCTAAAGTGAATGGTGATGAATTAAGTTTTTTACTTCAGTTACTTTCTAATATTAAAGTATTGTAAAGACCAATTGCTGAAGCCCCAATGATAGGTTGGTATAGGTTATATAAAACTTCATGATCAATTTTTGATAATTCTTTAGATCAGTGAATTAAATATTTACGATTTAAAATGTTCATACTAATACCCCCTTGTTGCAAATACAAATATAAATATAAAATAAATAAAATAAAATTATTTAATATTTTTTATAGATATTTTAAATAAATTTTGTTGTGTTTATAACCATAAAAAAAACCTATGTTAAACATAGATTTATTTTAAGTTTTCCACATTCCCACAAAAAGTTAGTGTTGACAAATTTTACAAAAGTACGTTCCACGTCCAGCTACTTGTTTTTTTACAATTTTAGACCCACACTCATAACATTCTTCATCTTTTCTTAAATGCACTTTTAATTCATTTTGAAATTGTCCTATTTCTCCGTCCCCAGACTTGTAACTATGAATAGAAGTTCCCTTCAAGTTAATGGCTCTTTCTAAAATTTGATTTGAAGCTTTTAATATTTTATTAATTTCTTTATCAGACAATGATTTAGTGATTCTTTCTGGATGAATATTAGCTGCAAATAAAATTTCGTTTGCATATATATTACCAATTCCACATAAAACACTTTGGTCAAGAATAAAAGCTTTTATCAATGAATTTGACTTAGCTGCTTTATCTTTTAAATATTGAAAAGAAGGTTTACTGTTTAACGGTTCTGGACCTAGTTTCTCCATCCCGCTTAATTCAAGGTAATCATCTTTTTTCCAAATTTCAATTGTTCCAAATTTCCTTGAATCATAGTATTTTAAATATTCACCATTAGACAATTCAAACTGTAATCTTAGATGGTTCTTATTATAAACATCAATTTCTTTAGGTGAAACACTTCATTTTCCTTCCATTCTTAAGTGACTTATCATCATTCAATCTTTGAATTCAAACATAAGGTATTTACCATAGTTTAAAACCCTTAATATTTTTTGATTAGATACTTCTTTTTTAAATTCATTAACTTCATTTCTTCAAATCATTTTTTCAAAAAAACATTCAGTATTTAAGATTGAAAGATTTGCAACTTTCTTATTTAGAAAAACTGCAACCGTTCTGACTTCTGGTAGTTCAGGCATCTAAATCACTCCTTTTATTTTAATTCAAATCAATTATTACCTTTTGATTTATTAACTTCAAGTTTTATTACAATTTCATCTGCTGTTTTGCCAACCATAACAGCTAGTTTTTTAAATGCATTTTTCATGCATTCTTCAATTATTTCATTTGCTAACTTTTCTTCATTTTCAAATATTTCAAAAATAATTTCATCGTGAATTTGAGCAACCATAAAACTATTTAAATTATTATTTTTAAACTGCTCAAATATATCAACCATAGCAACTTTTAGTATATCTGCTGCTGTACCTTGAATTGGCATATTAACAGCTATTCTATTTCCAAAATTTTTAACCAAGAAGTTAGTTGATGTTAACTCATTTACTATTCTTCTTCTATTTGCATAAGTTTCAGCATATCCTTTTACAGTTGCCTCATTTACTAAATTATTTTTATACATCATAAGTTTTGGAAACGAATTATAGTAATCTTCTATAAACTTTTTAGCTTCTTGAATACTTATTTTTAAATCGTTACTTAAACCAAAATCACTTAAACCATAAATTATTCCAAAGTTAAATACTTTGGCAATTCTTCTTTGATCACTAGTTATAACATCTTCTTGTCCTAAATCAAATATTTTTCTAGCCGCTTCAGCATGTACATCTCTATCATTTTTAAAAATATCTAACAAAGTGTCTTCTTCACCTAGTTGTGCTAAAACTCTTAATTCTATTTGTGAATAATCAAAACTATAAAACGTTGTATCATTGTTAGAAATAAATATTTTACGCGCTTCTTTTTGCAGTTCATCTTTAACAGAAATATTTTGAATATTTGGTTCTGATGAAGATAACCTTCCTGTATTTGTTAAGGTTTGATTAAATATTGTGTGAACTTTGTTATCCTTAAAAATAAATTTTTCAAATCCTCTTAGGTAAGTTGAATAAAGTTTATTTAATTTTCTGTGTTCTAACAATAGTTGAACAACTGGATGCAGATGAACAATTTTTTCTAGTGCTTCTCTGTCAGTACTTTGTTTTTTATTTGAAGGTAAACCTATTTGATCAAATAGTAATTCTTTAATTTGTTTTGGAGAACTAAAATTAAAATCATAACTTATTTGGTCTTGTAAAATAATTCTCATTTTTTCTTCTAATTCTTCAATAAGAGATAAAGTTCTAGCTGTTTGCTTATCAAGTTCTAACTTATCAATTAGAATACCTTTTTGTTCCATCTCAAAAAGAACTTTAACTAATGGTAATTCAATTTTTTCATATAAATCAAACTGATTTTCTTCTTTCAATTTATTTAATATTGGTTTATAAGTAGTCTTTAACATTTCTAATTTACTAATAATAAAATCAGCCTTTGTTGAAACTTCAATTTCTTTATTTTGTTTTGCGCCTTTTCCATAAATCATTTCGTCTTCTTCAATAAATAATTCAGTTTCAATAATGTTTACTAAATTTTGAATTCTAGATGTGATATTAGGATTTAGAACATATGAAGCAACCATTGCATCATATACAAAACTATCATAATTGAAATCGATATTATTATTTTTTAAAAGTGTTGCTGTTTTTTTAATATCATATGTTGCTTTTTTAAAATTTAATTCTGAAAAAAAGTTTTGAAGTTCGTTGTCATTTTTGAATTTATTTAAATAGAAAAAACCTTTTTCATTAGAAATTGCTATTCCTAATATTTCACCCTTATGATAGTTTTCTTCTATTGATTCAACATAAACAAAGTTGATTTCAGATGCATATTCATTATTTCACTTTTCTAATTGTTTGTATAAGGTTTTTTCTTTTGGTAAATTTGCCTCAAATTTATTAATTATTCCAACTCTACTTGAAAGTCTTTTAACTAAAGAAATCATTTCATATTTTTCTAAAAAGTTTATAAGACCGTTAAGATTTACATTAATTGGTTCAAATTTTAAATCTTCAATTTCTACTTCACAATTTATAGTTGCTATTTCTTTACATAAAAATGCTGATTCTTTTCCATTAATTAGTTTTTCTTTTAACTTGCCTGTAATAGATTCAATATTTTCGTATATGCCTTCAACAGTTTTATATTCCTTTAATAATTTAATTGCTGTTTTTTCACCAACACCTTCAACACCTTTTAAATTATCTGAAGGATCTCCCATAAGCCCTTTTAAATCAACAACATTTGCCGGAGCAACCTCTCATTTTTCTAAAAGTTCATTTGTACCAAATAATTCTAAATTGGATGTTCCTGTTTTAGGCAATAATATTTTTGTTTTATCAGTAATTAATTGAAACATATCTTTATCACTTGTCAAAATTTCTACTTCAAAATCTTCACAATGATTTTCAATTATTTTAGACATTGTACCTATTAAGTCATCCGCCTCATAATTTTCTTTTTCTCATCATGAAATGTTTGCTGAATCTAAAAATTCTCTAACTATTTGAAATTGGGGAATTAAATCTTCGGGAGTTGCTGATCTACCTGCTTTGTAATTTTCTAATTTATCATGTCTGAAAGTTTTCTTTGATTTATCGAATGCAACTTTAACATCAAAATAATCTCTATCACTTATTAAACTTGTCAGCATATTTGCAAAAGAATAAATAGCATTTGTTGGTATCCCATTGCTTGTTTTTAAAATTGGTCCTGCATAAGCACTCGCATAGTATGCTCTAAACAATAATGAGTTTCCGTCTACTAATAATATTTTTTTCATAATTCCCTCTTTCAATTAAATTGGTTTAACTATATTTTCTAGTATTCCTGTAATTTTATTTTTATATTTTTGTGTTTTGATTTTTAGTACATAATTTTTATTTACCACTAAATCATATTGTAGATTTTCAAAGTTAGAAGCAAAGACTGTTAAGTCAATTGTTTCAGTATCATCAAAGACAGTAACAAAAGCCATATTATTCTGATTCTTATCTTTAATAATTCTAATACTTGAAACTTGACCTATTATATTTACATCAAACATATTTTCAACTAATTTATTAATATCAGTCGGCTTAAAATATGCATTTTCATTTTTCAATTTTGTTATTGGGTTAGCTGAAATGTAAAAACCAAAAACTTCTTTTTCATAATTTGATTCCATTTCTTCATTTAATTGTTCTTCAAATAAATTTTCAATTTTTGTTTGTTTCTCTAAAGGCAGATTTTCATTGAAAGCCATCATTGCACTAAAAATAAAATCTTTATTTGCTACCATTGTTGATTTAGTATATCCAAAACAATCAAAACTTCCAGCTTTTGCCAACAACGTATAATTTGACTCATTAAGGCCCTTATTTTTCATATAAAAGAAAAAGCTATTTAAATCATTAAATAAATCCTCGTGTTCATCAACAACATTGTTTAAAGTTGTTATAAAATCTCTACCAATTCCTTTTATTAAAGTTAGTGGCATATAGATTCTATTTTCAGAACTTGTATATACTGATTTAATTCTAGTTTTTTCAAACTTATTATAAGGTGGCTTAACAGATGGTTTTATAACTTCAATTCCAAAATGTTTTACTTCTTTAATATATTTGCTTGTTTTACTTGGATTACCCATAACTCCATTTAATAAAGCTGTGTAAAATTCTGCAGGGTAGTGAGCTTTAAATCATGCTAATCAATAACCTATGTAAGAATAAGCTATAGCATGTGATTTGTTAAATCCATATTTAGCAAACTGCTCAATTCAATTTCAAATTGCTGATGCCTTTTCCTCTGAATAATTATTTTTAATTGCATTAGAAATAAACTCATCTTTAACACTTATCATATAGTCAATTTGTTTTTTACCCATAGCTCTTCTAACTATGTCAGCTTTACCTAATGAAAAATTACCTACTAATTGAAGAATTTGCATTACTTGTTCTTGATAAACAATAACACCATAAGTTGGCAACAATATTTTAGCTAAACTTTTGTCTACCAAACTTACTCTTCTATTATTTTTATTATTTATATACTCAGGTATCATTTCTTGAGGACCTGGTCTATATAAAGATGATGCAGCAGCTATATCATTTATGTTATTAACTTTCATGTCAATAATTAAATTAGTCATCCCTTGAGATTCTAATTGGAAAATACCTGTAGTATTTCCTTCTCTTAAGATTTTAAAAGTTTTAGCATCATTCAAATCTATTTTTGAAAGACTAAAATCTTTTTTATGATTAGTTTTAATTAAATCTAAAATTTCTTTTATTGTTGTTAGATTTCTTAATCCTAATAAGTCCATTTTAATCAAACCTATTTCCTCAAGATAGTTCATATCAAATTGTGTTTGATAAATACCATTTAAACCTTGTCTGATAGGCAGCACAGTTCTTAGATCAACATCACTAATGATTATTCCGGCTGCATGAGTTCCTGTTTGTCTTGGGCAACCAATTAATTTTTCAACTAATTTAAATATGGGTATAAATTCCTCTTTTTCACTATATTCTTTAATTAATTTTTGCGTTTTTAATATTTCTTCAAATGCTAAATAATCTTCTGTTAATGACTTAGTTATAAGGTTAACTAATTCCATATCAATTTGATAAACCCTACACGCATCTCTAAAAGCAGATTTGAATGCAATTGTTTGATATGTAACAATAGTTGCTACATTATATCTACCGTATTTTTCAAATAAATATTCAATAACTTCGTCTCTTCGATTATCTTGAAAGTCGATATCTATATCAGGCATTGTAATACGTTCTGGATTTAAAAATCTTTCAAAAAGTAAATTGTATTCAATTGGATCAACTGTAGTAATACGTAATAAAAATGAAACTAAACTTCCTGCTGCACTTCCTCTACCCGGGCCTACAATAATGTCATTTCTTCTAGCATAAGCAACATAATCATGCACAATTAAAAAATAATCAGCAAAACCTGTTTTTTCAATAACATTTAATTCTGTGTTTAATCTCTCAATATACTCATTTGGAATATCAGAATTTTTAATATTTCTAAAATAATGATTTAAACCAGCTAAACATTTTTGTTTTAGGTATGAAAAGCTTGGCATGTTATCTGGAGCAATGAATTTAGCCATATGCTTTTCATTACTATCAAAAATATCTAGTTCAACACTATCACAAATATATTTTCCAACATTTTCTGTTTCTGGGAATACTTCAAGTATTTCATCAGAAAAAGGATAAGATTCATTTATTTTATATAAATCATTTGCTTCGTTAATTGTTATTCCGTTTTTTAAAGCAAAAAGACCTCTATAATGCTCTTTGTCATCATCAGAGATATATCTTACTGTATTAAAAAATATGTTTTTTTCATTTGTATTAAGAATTTCAGCATCATTAAAAAAATCATTTTTATCATCAACATTAGTAACTAAAATAATATTTTTATCTATGCATTCTTTAAGCAGATCATAAATTTTGTCATCACTCAATTTAACTTCATCGTTAAGCTGAGAAGAAATTAAACAAATATGTCCATATCCCTTTTTATTTTTTGGAATAAGAGTAATTATTTTTTTATCATCTAGCTCTATTGACAAACCAATTATTGGTTTAATATTTTCCTTCGAAGCCTTTTTGAAAAATTCAGCTACCCCATACATAGTCTTATTTTCGCAGTAAAATAAATATTCAAGTCCTTCTTTTTTAGCAAAAGAAATATAATCATTAATTTTAATTAATGATTCTTGAAAATTATATACACTACGTACGTTTATTAGGGGTATAAAATTTGACATTAATCCTCCTTGTTAGTTTCTTCAGTAAAATTTCCATTATGGAAAACAAATTTTTGAATTTTATTTTCAATTGTGTAATCTAATAATTCATTTCATAAAATAGCATTTTCTTGGTTTTCTGCCATTCATCTTTTTGGCTTTGTTACAGGCTGTTTTGGAACAAATAATGAACAAGCATCATCAAATGGTAAAATTGATGTTTCATAAGATTTAATGAATTTTGAGATTGCTATTATTTCTTCTTTATCATATGTAAGAACTGGTCTTAAGATTGGTAAATCACTTGTTGAGTTAATTACATCAATACTTTGAATAGTTTGAGAAGCAACTTGCCCTAAACTTTCTCCAGTAATTAAAGCTTCTTGCCCATTAGCTTTAGCTAATATATTAGCTATGCGCATGAACATTCTTCTCATGATTGTTATTTTGTAACTTTCTTCTGGCATGTGTTGTAATTCTTGTAATAACATAGAAAAATCACATACATAAAGGTTAAATTTTTTTGAATTATACTTTGATAAAATTTTAGCTAGTTCAAAAACTTTATCCAATGCTTCAGGAGAAGTATGAGGTGGTGTCATGAAATGAATAAAGTCAACATGCATTCCTCTTTTCATTGTTAGGAAAGAAGCAACAGGTGAATCGATTCCACCGCTTAATAATGAAAGTCCTTTCCCACTAACCCCGACAGGTAATCCTTTTAAGCCTTCAATTCTTTTTGAGAAAATTTGAATTCCATCTTTTTTAACTAATACTTCAATTTTTAAGTCTGGGTTGTGAACATCAACTATAAGGTTATCGACAGCTTTCAATACCATTGGTGCTAAGGCTAATTTTAAATCAGCACTTGTCATTGGAAAACTTTTATCTTTTCTTGTGATTTCTAATTTGAATCTTTTATATTCTGAATTTTTTGCGATTTCAATTACTTTTTCAGCAATTTTGTCTAAGTCTTTTTCACATTTTTCAATTACTGATAATGAATATATACCAAAAACTGTTTTTAATTCTTCCAAGACATCATCAAGAATATCATTTTCAACATCAATGACTAATGAGTTGTTGTCTTTAATGAATTTTATTTTTGATTGATCAAATTTTTTTAATTTAAATTTTATATTATCTAAAAGTTTGCTAATAAACACATGTTTATTATTTCCTTTTAAAGTTAATTCGCCATATCTTACTAATATACTTTTCATTTTTCCCTAATTTCTATCTTAGCTAATTGCTATATTTTTTGAATTTAATTTAGTTAATATAGTAACATTATCTTTTAAGCATTCAATGTAATTTTCTTCTTGCAATTTCTCCAAAGATTTTGAAATACTTTTGTCAATTGATTCAATTCCACCAAAACGGTTTAAATATGAAAACGTTACTTCAGAAAGTTTAGCTAAGTAAATTGTTGAGGCCATATCATTTTTCATAATAGCAAAACTTATTATTTTAGCATCCAAAAATTGAATCATTTCATCGTATTTTTCTTTATCATAAAATAATTCTGGATTATTTTTTACATTTTTTTCAGATTTTTCCAATATTTTAAATCCTGTATTTATATGCTCTTGGAAAGTTTTTAAAATTGATATATTTGGATTTTTTGCAATTATTACTTCCATAACAACAAGAACTTTTTTCAAACTTATATTTCTAGATTGAATTTCATTAATTATTTCATTCTTAGATGTCAATTGAGCTCTTATAACTCTTAAATTTTCAAATGATAAAAATATCTTTGAAATTATATCTATTAAATTTGAACCTTGTTTTGCATAATGAAGTTTTTGGAAAGATGTTTCGCTAATTGCAAACTCTTCTAGTAGATTTGTATATTTTTCATTTTGTTCTTTAATTATTTGTTCTACAGATAATATTTTAGTTCTAATACTATTTATATTTGCAACATTATTACCAAACTGCTTATTTATACTTCAAATATCGTAAAGAGAAGTGATTTCATTTTGAACTGAAGAAAAAGAATTCTTAATAACTTTTTGACTATTTTCTATAAATTGTTTAATAGCTGTTTCATATTTCATATCAATTTCAAATCCTTTAATCTGAGCTAGCAATGTTTCTGAATTTTCATAAGCTCTTTCAAAGTTTAAAGAATATATTTCTCTCTTGATATTTGTTGATAAGTTTTTATAAAAATCTGAAATAGATGAAAACTGTGATCTTCTATTATTTTTTTGAAGCTCATTATTTGTTGAAGTTTGAAAAATTGATTTACCAATTTCATCTAGTTTATCTTTCAATTGATTATCAACCAAATAAAACATTTTTTCAGTATGATCTAAAATTAAAATTAACTTTGAAATAATTTCGTAAGCTTCTTTAAGGTTTGCTATTGCTTCATTAAATTTTGAATTTTTAATTTCTGCACCAGCCAATTCAATACACGAGTTTAAGTTATATAAAAAATTTGCATTTAAAGAATTTCGACCTCAAACGTCATTTGAAATTCCATTTTTTGCTTTAATTAATGTTTTTATATTATTTGTTTCTTCAATAACACTTATGTATCAATCTCTTGCAATTTTTTGCATTTCCAAAATTTGTTCAACATTATTAACAGTATATATTGTATCTGATTGTAATCCACATGCATTATCAAAGATTTTTTTTGCTTTTAAATAATTTCTTATTGTTGGCTTTGGTTTATAGTTGTTTACATTAAACATTTTTGTTGTTTCATCAGCAAGTTCCACAAATCTTTCAGCAAATATGTTGTAATAGTTTCTTAGTAAAATTTTGAAAGTGGGTTCTAAAAATTTATTCTCTTTATTATTTAATGATATTTTATGAAAAATTTTTATTTTTACAAATAAAGGTGACGAATTAACAAGTTCAAGTTTTCTAGAACTTTCATATGTATACTCAACAGTTTTTTTATATAAAACTAAAGCTATTAGTGTTCCTATTAAACCAAATAATGAGACCATTACTAATATAATACCAACGATAAATAAGGCTGTTTGTTTACTTGATAAAGTTGCCATTAAATTCATGAAATCACCACTTTTCTACTATATATTATTATAACAAATATATTTAATACATTTGTTGTTGAAAGTAATCTAGTTTATATATATAATATTAAAGTTATTGTTTATATTCTGCAGATGAATATTTACTAAAAACTGTTTACACTTATCATAATTTAAAAGTAACTCTTGGCAGTAAGAGCGAATTAGTAAACTGGTTAGTAAGGAATTCATCAAAGACTATTTTTAATAACGCTATTTTAAAAAAGGAGATAACGTATGTCAAGATATACAGGATCAACATTTAAAAAAGCAAGAAGATATGGTTTCTCAATTCTTGAGAATGGTAAAGAATTTAGCAAAGGTAAAAAAAGAGTAACTACTCCAGGTCAACATGGTAAAGACAAAGCTCGTTTAAAAATGAGTGGGTACGGTGCTCAATTACAAGAAAAACAAAAAGTTAAATTCATGTATGGAATGACTGAAAGACAATTTAGAAATACATTTGCTAGAGCTAAAAAAGTTCACGGTGGAATTTTAGGGACAAACTTCCTAGTGTTATTAGAATCAAGACTAGATAACATCGTTTTCCGTCTTGGATTCGCAATGACTAGACAAGCTGCTCGTCAATTAGTAAACCACGGACACATTTTAGTAAATGGTAAAAAACTAGACATTCCTTCATACCAAGTAAAACCAGGTGATTCAATTGAAGTTAAAGAAGCTATGAAGAAAAACGATAAAATTGCTGAAGCATTACAAAATAATGAATCAACAGTTGAATTCGTTAAAGTAGACAAAGCTAACTTAAAAGGTCAATTTGTAAGACTACCTGAACGTCAAGAATTAAACGTAGAAATCAACGATGCTTTAATTGTTGAATGATACAACCGTTTAATTAAATAATAATTAAACAAATTAAAACACCAGTGATCATCACCGGTGTTTTTTTATCTTACATTATATAAAACTCATCTTTTTAGATGAGTTAATTTTGTTTTGAGAGAAAAAATAAAATGTAAATTTGATAATAAAAGTATATATAAATGAAAAGATTTAAAAACTGCTTTAGCAATTTTTATGCGGGGGGATAAATACTTATCCCCTATTTTTATTATATATATTTTTTTCCAAATGTTAAATAATATTTTGGAATTTTTTATTTTAAATTTAGTAAATAGTATTTTCTCTTACCTTTTTTAACAATAATTTTATTATCTTTAATCGTTTTAACTTCACTTAAAAGCATATTTTCATCAATAATAACCTCATCATTAAAAGATATTGCTCTTGAATTAATGAACTCTCTTGCTTCTCTTTTTGATGTTGCCGCATTAACATTAACAATTGCTTCAATTGCCAATGTTGTTTTTTCAACATCAACTGTTGGAATTGATTTAATTGCTAATTCTAAAAGATCATCATCTAAATTTAAAATATTTCCTGCGAAAAAAGCCTCAGTTAACTTAATAGCTTTATTTAATTCAGCTTCACCATGAACAAATTTAGTTACTTCTGAAGCCAGAGTTTTTTGCATAGTTCTTAAATGCGGTGCCTCTTTATGTTTTAACTCTAATTCTGAAATTTCTTCTTGTGTTAGGAAAGTTAAAAATTTTAACATTTTTACACAATCATTATCATCTTGGTTAATTCAAAATTGATAAAAGTCATAAACACTAGTTTTGTTTGCATCTAATCAAACAGCACCAGATTCTGTTTTACCAAATTTTTTTCCATCAGATTTTGTTAATAACGGAATTGTAAACCCAGCAGCTTCAGTATTTGCTGAACCCACTTTAGTAGAAATATAATCTGTTCCACTTGTTATGTTTCCTCATTGGTCACTTCCACCAATTTGAACTTTACAATTATGTTTTATATATAAATTATAAAAATCATATGCTTGTAACATAGTATATGAAAACTCTGTAACAGATAAACCTGTGCTTATTCTAGTTGCAATCGAGTCTTTGTTTAATAAATAACTAATATTAAAATCTTTTCCAACGTCTCTTAAAAAATCAATTAATGACATTTTTCCTAGTCAATCAGCATTATTAGCAAATGTAACATCTGGAATAATTCTTAAAAGTTGATTTTGAATAGCATTTGCATGAAATTTAACTTGTTCATCAGTTTGTAATTTTCTTTCATCTGCTTTAAATGATGGATCACCAATCATACCTGTTCCACCACCAATTAAACCAATTGCTTGAAAGCCTGCTTGATCAAATCTTTTAAGTGTAACTATCATCATTAAGTGACCAACATGTAATGAATCAGCAGTTGGGTCAAAGCCACAATAAACAGCAGCTCCATCTTTTTGAGCTTTTAATAGCCTTTCTTCATTTGTGATTTGTTTAACCAATCCTCTTCATTCTAATTCTTTAATTATGTTCATAAATTCTCCTTTTATTTTATTTGTTCTAAACGGTCAGAAGGCATATTTTTTCTTCCAAATTTTGCTTGCTCTTTACCATTTATTAGAACAGCATCACCTGTAAAGTTGTTATCTATTTTTGCTAGATATCCGCCAACTCCATATATATCAACAGGTACGTTGTTTGCTTCAAATTCTTTAATTCTTTCTGCTGTTAAACCAGAAGAAACAATTATTTTTACATGTCTGTTTCCTGATTTATCAAGTGCGTTTCTGACTTCTTTAATTAAATATTCATTTACACCATACAAATCAGCATTAGCTGGGTATTTTGTTTTATTTTCTTCTAGATATTTATCAATTAAATTTCCTGAAGTGTCAATTCTAATAGCTCATAACTTTTCTTTAAAGTGATTAGCAACTTTAACAGCATCTCTAACACAATCATTATTGTAATCAATTAATGATAATAAATTACTTTCAGGAAAGGTTCTATGAAATGCTTCTGTAGCTTTTATAATATCTCCATCAAATGCCTGAATAAGTGCATGTGGCATTGTGCCAGATGGCTTTGGAATTGACTCATCATTAATCAATTCTAGTGATGCTTCTGTAACAAAAAGTTTTATTCCACCAATTCATGAAGAATACCCATCATTTGCCAAAGTTAAGTAAGAATCAGCACGATCCATCATATTTAAAACGGGTTTACCATTTGCAGCAGAAACTACTCTTTTTGAATTGGTTGCTATACAAGAATTTCTTGCCAATATTCCATCAATCATTCCTTCCAATCAACCAAAACTTGAATACTTACCTTCAATTTTTAAAACTGGTTCATTTGCGTTAATAATATCTCCATCATTTAATGTTCATATTTTCAAACTTTTATATTCTTCACATGCAAACTCTAATAACTGTAAAACTTCATTTATGCCTGACAATGTAATGTCATTTTTTCTTTGAAAAAATTGCATAGTCACAATGGAATTAGAAAGTTCATTTTCTATAATAGTTCTTGTTTTTTTGAAATAGTCAGCAATATAATAACCGTTTTTAATTCTTTTATCAAAAAGTATTTTTTTCATAAATTATCCTTTAAACTCTTCACCTAAAATGTTGTGGTATTTTTCATCTAATTCAATAATTCCCTCTGAATTAAATTTTTCTTCTTCTATACCTAATTCTTTAGCACTGCATAACATACCTTCAGAATCAAAACCTCTTAGTTTTCCTTTAACTATTTGTATACCATTTGGCATTCAACTTCCGTGAGTGGCTACTACAACATAAATCCCTTCTCTTGCATTTCTTGCACCACATACAATTTTTAATATTTCTGATTTAATGTCTACTTCACATGCACTTAAATGTGTGTCTGGTATTTTTTCACATTTAATTATTTTTCCTATTAGAAACTGAGGCAAGTTTTGTAATTTCATTATATCTTTTAATTCAGAGTTGATATATTCATAAATCTCAGGTTCATTTATTATAAAACTTTTATTTATTTCTTTTTTTACATTAAAAATATTTATACCAACAATTTCATCTTGATTTTTCAAAATAACAATATTTTCAATTTTTTCTAATGCTGTTATAGGTTTATTGTTGAAAGTTAGCAATAAACAATTGAATTCTTTGTTATAAAATACTCCAAATTTTGTAGTCATACGTTCACCTCTATTTTAATAATTTTATTAATATTATATAATTAAGTTATTAAAAAAGCACTACAGGAGGTTAGATTATGAAAATAGCTATTTTAACTGACTCATCATTTGATGGGAATCTAAAAAGTTTTAAAGATTTGTACCAGGTTCCTCTACTGATTGTTGAAGAAGATGGCACAACACATTTCAGTGATGATAAGTTAGACGATAACTTTTTTTATGACTTATTAGAGAAGCAGATTCTAAAGACCGCACAAACCACACCAGGGGAAATGTTAAAAGTTTGAGACAAACTTTTAACTGAATATGATCAAATAATATTCTTACCTTTATCAAAAGGATTGAGTGGACAATTTAGTACTTACAGAATGATAAGTGAAACTGAAGAAGAATATAAGGGAAAGGTTTTTGTTTGTGATACTAACGGAGTAAGTATTATTAATCAAGAATTTGTAAAAAAAGTTGCCTTTTGAATTGCACAAAATAAAAAAGGTTTTGAAATAATGGAACTAATTTCAAAATCAAATGAAGATTTTATAGGTTACATTATTCCAAAATCATTGGACACATTGAAACGTGGTGGGAGAATAAGTCCTGCTGCTGCTAGTTTAGCAAAAATGCTAAAAATTGTACCAATACTTAGATATGATGGAAAAATTGATAAAGAAGCTACAGCAAGAACTTTTAAAAAAGCTATTAACGAAGCTTTAGATTTGATTAAGAAGAATGCAAAGGGTGTTAAAACTGTTGATATTTCTTATTCAAAAATGGAACCAGAAACATTAACAGAAATTGTTAAAATAATTGAAGAAAAAGGATTTACTATAAATTTAAAAAGTCAGATAACAAGTGTTATCGCAGCCCACACAGGCAAAGAAACATTAGCTATAGCAGCTTGAAAGAAATAGGAGGATTTATGAAAATAGTTATTTTATTAGATAGTTCAGGAACTAATTCATCAGAAAAAATAAAAAATAAAAATATTGAAGTTTTACCGTTACATTTTACTTTTCCTAATGGAACAGATATGTTAGATACGCCAAAAGAAGTAAAGGAAAAAAACATTATTAAACTTATTTCAGAAGGTGTTGACATTAAAACAAGTCAAGCTAGCCCCGGTGAAGTTGAAAACAAATATGACGAACTTTTAAAAACTTATGATCATATTTACCACATACCTATTACTGGTAATTTATCAAGTATGTTGCAAACAGCTATGATGGTTTCAAGAGATGATAAGTATATAGGAAAAGTAACTGTTTATGAAAATTTAAACATTGCTGCTCAAGCAATAGAACAAACAGCTCTTTACATAACTAAATTGATTGAAGAAGGCGTTATTGAAACTCCTGAACAAATTACTGAAGCAATTAAAGACTACGAAAAATCAATGTACATTGCAATTCTTCCTGGTGATCTTAAAAGACTAACAAGTGGTGGAAGAGGAAAAAAAGCAGTTACAGCCGTTTTAAATCTTTTAAAAACTAAAGTTTTAATTAAGTGAGAGGCTGAACCCAAAAAAGAAGCAATGGGTAGAACTATTCATTCAATTATGGAAAGAATCACAAAAGTTTACCATGATAACTATACTGATGGGTATGAAATGGTTTTTGTCAGAACTCCATTAACAGCTTCAAAAATATATGAAGCTGCAAGAACTGCGTTAATTGAAGCGAAAGTTAATTTTTCAGAAGAACTAATTCCTAATATTTATACAGCTCATGCTGGTGTTGACACAATAGGTTTTATCATTACTAAGACAATATAAAAAAATGTTTAACAAGGTTAATACCAAGTTAAACATTTTTATTTATAAATTGGCAGAGGTAACAAGACTCGAACTCGTGACACTCGGTTTTGGAGACCGATGTTCTACCAACTGAACTATACCTCTAAAAAAAGTACTCTTACCTGTGGAGAGTACTTTGTTTCTTAAAAATGGCAGGGGCAGCAAGACTCGAACTCGCGACACTCGGTTTTGAAGACCGATGTTCTGCCAACTGAACTATGCCCCTATTAAACACTTAAATATTATAAATAAAAAAATGTGTTTTTTCAATCTTAATATATAAAGCGCTAATTTCTTTTTTTAGTACAACTTTCACAAATGACATGTAATTCAATTTTTACGTGTTCTAGCTTTTGCTTCTTATCTAATATTAAATCCTTAAATTCATCAAAATTTATATTTGTTATTTTGTCTGCTGACACATGTTCAATGTTTCCACATTCATCACATTTAATGTGTGCTGATTTATTTGTTGAAAGTTCATATCAAATGTTTTTTCCATCAAATGTATTTGATGCTATTATATGTTCTTTTAATAAAAGATCTATTGTATTATAAACACTTGCAAGATTAACATTAGTTAAATTTTTTTCAAGTTTTAATGTTAATTGTTGAATATTTATATGTTCTGATACAATAATAAGTTTAATTATGTTAGATCTTATTTCAGTTATTTTAATTGAATTAACTTTTAGTTGGTCAATAATTTCATTATATTTTGCTTGCTGAGCTTTATTTAACTTTAACATAATTATTTTGTTAACTCTGTAATAACATTCTCTAAATCTTTAATTGTTTTAATTTCTAAAAGCTTATCATCAGGAACAAATATTGATAGACGATCCTCCAAAACTGTAATCATATCCATCAAATCTAACGAATCTAGACCAATAGTTGAAAATTGAGTTTCAGCTGTTAAATTTCCTTTTGCACCTTTGCTTTTTAATTCTTTAATAATTTCATTATGTATATTCATTTTTATCACCTAAACAAATTATAACATTTATTAAGCTTTTTCTAATTGGTAATATCACTTATAATTTTTGAATTCATTTCATATATTTACTTCAACCTTATTATCTTTAAAAATAAACTTTATATCCTGTATGTGGGCTTGATTTTCCATCTTAAGAAGAAAAGCACTAATAAACATATCATTATCAATATTTCCGTTCTTATCTACAAAAGTGTGCCACTCATTTTCTGCAAAAATAATTTTTTTAATATTCAAAGTATCTACTTTATTTGAACTAAAAAAATTAGCTGAAACAATGGCGAAGTACAAACTTGTTAGTCCTGAAACTAATAATAAAACTATTAATAATTGCTTAAGTAATTTCATATTCTTTAACTGCCTCCTTTATTTCATCAGCTGTTAACAAAATTAATATTGATCAAAATTCATGTGTGAAACTATAAGTAAAATTTTTACCTTCTTGAATTTCAAATTTTATTGAATCAATAAATTTAAAATTACTATATGATTTAATTGGTAAAATAATATCAATATTTTCACCAAAAATTTCTAATTTAACTTGAATATTTTGATTTTTATTTCAATTAAAGGGATTCAAGAGTAATCCTGGTTCGCCTTTATCTAAAAGTACCTTTTTATTTTTTTCATCTAGAAATGAGTTTTCAAGGTAAACCAATTTTATAGACTCTTGACTTTCTATTAGCTTGGGCTTTAATTCTCCTGTGTAATAATTTTTAAAATCTTTTTCATTATTGATTTTAAACTCATTTAGTTTTACAGCTGGAAATATTTTGTTATTTTTTATTTGTTGGATTTCATCAACTAATGTTTGATTAAAATTAATTAGATCTTCATTTTTATCAATATAATCTAAATTAATTTTTCCCAACTCAGAATATTGTCTATTAACCTCAAACTCGGAAAATTTAAGATCAATATTAGCTTCCACTATACACTCTGAACTTCATATTTTTTGTTTGTTTTTATTATCATAATAAGTTAAGTAATTGACTAAATTTAAATTTATTTTATTATCAACTTTAGTAAATTTTGGATTAAGTTTGATTGTACCCTTTGATTTGTAATTTAAGTTTTTGTAATCATGACTCAAACCAAAATTTAAATTTATAGAATGCTCCATCTTCAAAGAAACAGGTATTTCATAACTAAAAAATATTTTATTTTCGTTATCGACTATGTAGTTTTTTGGTATAGCAGAAGTTGGTTTAATTTCTTTTAGATCAGAAGTGAAAAGTTTAAAATCTAAGTTTTTGATATCATAGTTTTCATTATATTGTTCAGTGTTAACCATATTTGGATTTAGATTTAAGCAAACAAGCATTTTATAATAACTATTTTTATTGACAACATAAGGTTTGTTAAAGAATACTATTTCTGGAGCTAAAAAAGATTGCATATTATTGGAAGTAATTGTTTCAACTATAATATCGGTATTAAACTGTTGTTCTGTTTGTGCTAGCATTTTATTCACCTCAGTTATAATTAAGGAAAAAATATAAAAAAAATAAGATGACAAGCATCTTATTATTAATTTCAATTAAGCTATAGCTTCTTTTGCTTTTTGGTAAGTTGCATCTAAAGCATCACATGATTTCTTAAATGCATCTTTTTCTGCGTCTGTTAAATCTCATTCAATGATTGTTTCTCATCCTTTTGATCCTAAGATTGCAGGAACTCCTGTGTAGAATCCTTTTTGTCCGTATTCTCCATTTAATTTAGCACCAACCATGAATGTTGTTTTTTCATCTCTCAAGATTGCTGATGAAATAGCAGCTAAACATACACCAATTCCGTAGTAAGTAGCACCTTTACGTTCAATAATTTCATATGCCATTCTAATAGCTCTTGTTCAGCATTCTTGCAAGTCAGCATCAGTAATTTTTCCTTCAGCTAAGTATTTGCTAATTGGTTGTCCCATAACTGTTGCTTTTGAATAAGCAGCAACTGATGAATCTCCATGTTCTCCCATAATATATGCATTAACTGATTTTGGGGCTACATTTAATTTTTCAGCAACTAATCTTCTTAATCTAGCTGAGTCAAGAGTTGTTCCAGCTCCAACTACTGAATGTTCGTCATAACCAGTTACTTGTTGGTAAACAGTTGTTAAAACGTCACATGGATTTGAAGCAATAACAGTTACTCCATTAAATCCTGATGCTTTAATAGCTTCAGCAATCCCTTTCATAATTCTTGAGTTGTCAGCAATTAATTCTAATCTTGTTTCACCAGGTCTTTGAGGACGCCCTGCTGTAATAACAATTAAATCAGCATCTTTACAATCTTCATAAGTTCCTGCTTTAATTGTAAATGGCTTGTCTAAAACAGCCATTGTATCTTGAATATCAATTGCATTTCCTTCAGCAGCTTTTGTATTAACATCAATTAATACGTATTCTTCAGCTAGCCCTTGGTTAACTGCTGAGTAAATAAATGACATCCCAACAGCTCCAGTACCAACTAACACAACTTTGTTTGAAGTTTTTTTCATAATTTAAATTCTCCTTTTAATTATTTCTCTCTATACAATAATTATATTCTCTATGTTTTAAAAAATTAAGCATTTTAGAATAGAAAATTACAATTTATAAGTGTTAATTAAAACAAACAAAAAGTGTTACCTTTCGGTAGCACTTTTAAATTAAATACTAGTATTCGTTTTTGTGGTATTCTTCAGCAATTTCCATTACTTCTTCAATTCCAGTTAAACCTGTTCCTGCAGGAATTAAATTTCCTAACATAATGTTTTCTTTCAGACCTTCTAATTTATCTTCTCTTCCTTTAATAATAGCGTCTGTTAACACACGCGCAGTATCTTGGAATGAAGCTGATGATAATCAAGATTCTGATTTCAATGGAGCTTTTTTAATACCTAAAATTTGGTTTTTAGCAACCGGAGGTACTTTACCTTCACGGATACATTGAGTAACTACTTCTTTGAATTTTTGTTGAGTTACAATTTCACCTTGTAGTAAATGAGATTCACCACTTTGGATAACTTTAACTTTGTTTAACATTTGTTTTACAATAATTTCGATATATTTATCTGAAATTTCAATACCTTGTAAACGGTAAACTTTTTGAACTTCTTTTAAGATGTAGTTTTGTACAGCTGTAGTTCCAGCAACTTCTAATAGATCATGTAAGTTAATTGAACCCTCAGTAAGTTTCTTACCTGGTTTAACTTCATCACCTTTATTAACTCTTAACACAGCGTTATACATTGTTTTGTATGGTTTATCAATTTGTGTTCCATTAACTTCTTCAGTAACAATAATTGTATTAATCCCATTTTTGTTAATAATATCTGTAACAACTCCAGCTTTTTCAGCAATAATAGCAACTGAACCTTTTTGAGTTGTAACGTCAAGTAATTCTTTAATACGAGGAAGACCTTGAGTAATATCAGCGTCCCCTGCAACCCCTCCGGTATGGAAGGTACGCATTGTAAGTTGAGTTCCTGGTTCACCAATTGATTGAGCAGCAATAACCCCAACAGGTTCTCCAATTTTAACTAATGATGCTGTTGCCAAGTTACGTCCATAACATCTTTGACAAACACCTTTTTGGTTATCACAAGTTAATACTGAACGAATTGTTACTTTTGTAATTCCAGCAGCAACAATTGCGTCAGCTTCTTTTGATTCAATTAAAGTATCTTTAGCAATTACAATATTACCTTTAACATCTTTAATGTCATTGAATGAGTAACGTCCAACGATTCTGTCTTTTAATGGAACAATAACGTTATTATGTTTTGTATCAATAACTGCTTCAATTTCAAATCCTTTGTTTGCTTTACAGTCTTCGTTAACAACAACAATTTCTTGTGAAACGTCAACTAAACGACGAGTTAAGTAACCTGAATCGGCAGTTTTTAAGGCTAAATCGGCCATCCCTTTACGAGCACCGTGAGTAGAAACGAAATATTCAGAAACTGATAAACCTTCACGGAATGATGATTTAATCGGAATTTCTTTAATATCCCCTTTAGTATCGTTCATAAGTCCACGCATACCTACAAGTTGTGTAAAGTTAGAAACATTACCACGGGCTCCAGAATCCGCCATCACGAAAACAGGGTTTTTAGTATCTTGTTTTAATACTAATTCAAGTCTTTTTTGAATGTCATCTTTAACATCAGATCAAACTTCGATAACACGGTGTTTTTTCTCTTCTTTAGTTAACATCCCTTCGTTGTAGAAACTTGTAATTTCTGCAACTTTTTGATCAGCCTCAGCAAATTCTTCATATTTATGTTTAAAGGCAACAACGTCACCTGCTGAAATAGTTGTTCCAGATTTTGTTGAATATTTAAATCCTAAATCTTTCATTTTATCTAGCATTTCAGCAGTTTTTCTTGCTCCAAAATTGTTAAAGTAAATTTCAATAATAATTGATAATTCTTTTTTCTTAATTGGAGAAACAATAGTGTATTCTGCAATGGCTTCATTAATATCTTTTGAGAAATCAAAGATAAATGAATTTACAGCTTCTCTTGCATCATAAATACTTGATGAATTAATTCATGGGAATGAATTATCAAAAATTTGGTTAAATAAGATTTTACCAACTGTTGTTAATAAATAACCTTTTCTTTGCTCATCATTGAATTTTTCAGTTGGTAATGCATCAACAGCAATTCCAATAATCGCGTTTAATGAAACATTTCCTGTGTCGAATGCATTGATTGCTTCAGTAATTTCAGCAAACATTGTTCCTTCACCTAATTGATTTTTTTCTTCAAAAGTAGCATAGTAGTTACCTAAAATAATATCTTGCCCCGGAGTAACAATCGCTTTTCCATCTTTAGGTCCTAAAATAGCGTTTGATCCTAACATTAAAGCTCTAGCTTCAGCAACAGCTTCTTTTGTAATTGGAACGTGAACAGCCATTTGGTCCCCATCGAAATCGGCGTTAAACGCAGTAGTTACAAGTGGGTGAAGACGAATTGCTTTCCCTTTAACTAATTTGGGTTCAAATGCTTGAATACCAAGTCTGTGAAGAGTAGGAGCACGGTTTAATAAAACTGGTCTATCTTTAATAACGTGTTCTAAAGCTTCTCAAATTTTTGGATCGTTTTGTAAAATCATTTTTTCAGCAACTTTAACGTTTTCAGCATATTCATGTTCTTGTAATCATTGAATTACAAATGGTTTGAATAATGTTAAGGCCATTTCACGAGGAATTCCTGCTTGATACATTTTTAAGTCTGGTCCAATAGCAATAACTGAACGACCTGAGTAGTCAACACGTTTTCCAAGTAAGTTTTGACGGAAACGTCCTTGTTTCCCTTTAAGTACACTAGTTAATGATTTCAATGGACGTTTGTCTTTTCCTTGAATTGGACGTGGCTTACGTTCATTATCTAATAATGCATCAACAGCTTCTTGTAACATACGTTTTTCGTTGTTAATAATAATTGATGGTGCACCCATTTCTTTAACTTTTAGTAAACGTTCATTTCTAATAATAATACGACGGTATAAATCGTTAATTTCAGAAGTTGTAAATCTTCCTCCATCCAATTGAATAATAGGACGAATATCTGGTGGAATAACTGGTAATACGCGTAACACCATTCATTCTGGTTTTTGATTTGAACGTTTTAATGATTCCAAAATATCTAATCTTTTTAATAATTTTGAATTATCAGCGTTTGGTCCAATAGCATCTAAAGTATTTTTTGTAATTTCGATTTCTTTATCTAAATCAATTTGTTTTAATAATTCTTCAATTGCAGAGGCACCAATACCAAATTTAGCATCAGTATATTTTGAAATTAAAGCAGTAGCTTCATCAATTGAGAATGGAATAGTTGGATTGTTTAATTCTTCTAATAATCTTTCAGCTTTTAATGTATCTCTATGATCTTTATCATTAATTAAGGCAATAATTTCTTCAATAGCAGGTCTTAATTTGCTACGAGTTTTTTGTGATTTTGAAACTCCTAAATCTAAAACTTCTTTAGCTGCAAAGTGTTTTGATGTTCCTGGATCTAAAACGATGTGAGAAACAAAGTAAACAACTTCTTCTAATTCTTTAGATTTTAAGTCTAATAATGATGCGATTCTTGATGGAGATACTTTAACCATTCAAATATGAGTAACAGGTTCTGCTAATTCAATGTGCCCCATTCTTTCACGACGCACGATTGATTCAGTTAATTCAACACCACATTTTTCACATTTTTTCCCTTTATTCATAGGGTTAGCTTTTTTGAATTTTCCACAAAAACATTCATAGTTTTTAGTTGGTCCAAATATTTTTTCGTCAAATAGACCATCTTTTTCAGCCTTTAATGTTTTATAGTTAATTGTTTCAGGCTTAGTTACTTCTCCATGTGATCATGAACGAATAGTATCAGCACTAGCCAATTCAATTTTAATTACTTTATTGTTTTTATTTTCCATTTTGCCCTCCTATTCTTCTTCAAATGAAAGGTTAATTTCACTTTCATCCACTTCTTCAAAACTATCTAAGTCTTCAATTTCAACAAGTGATACTGAATCTTCAAAAGTTAATTTGTCAGTTGATGCATGCTTCATGCTTTCGTCATTGATTAAATCATTGTCATCATCATATGCATTAATTTGTGACTTATTACCTTTATCGTCTAATAAGTAAATATCAAACCCTAATCCCATAATTTCTTTTGAAAGAACATTGAATGATTCAGGTGTTCCAGGTGTAGGAATATTTCTTGATCTTACGATAGCTTCATAAGTTTTTGTACGACCTTTTAAGTCATCTGATTTAATAGTTAAGATTTCTCTTAGAGTATGCGCTGCCCCATAAGCTTCTAACGCTCAAACTTCCATTTCTCCGAAACGTTGTCCCCCGTTTTGTGCTTTTCCTCCAAGAGGTTGTTGAGTAATTAATGAGTATGGTCCAACACTTCTTGCATGAAGTTTGTCATCAACCATGTGAGAAAGTTTCAACATGTACATAACCCCAACAGAAATTGGTTTATCAATTGCTTCTCCTGTTTGACCATCAATTAATTTAACTTTTCCATAGTTTTCCATTCCAGCTTCAGCCATGATTTCATCTAAATCATTACTGTTAACTCCTTCGAAAACTGGAGTTGCAATTTTAACTCCTAATTTTTTAGCAGCCATTCCTAAATGGATTTCTAAGATTTGTCCAATGTTCATACGTGAAGGAATCCCTTGTGGGTTTAATAGAATATCTACTGGTGTTCCATCTTCTAAGTGAGGCATGTCTTCAACTGGTAACACTTTTGAGATAATCCCTTTGTTACCGTGACGTCCTGACATTTTATCCCCTTCTTGGATTTTACGTTTTTGAACGATATAAACTTTAATTACTTCTAATACATCAGCTGGTAAATCAATACCATCTGGGTTCGCTGCTGATTTAGCTTTGAAACGTTTAACAGACTGAACAATTCCTTCTCCACCATTTGGAACTTTTAATGAGTTGTCTTTAACTGATCTTGATTTTTCTCCAAAGATAGCATGTAATAATTTATCTTCTGGTGATAATTGAGTTTGTCCTTTTGGAGTTACTTTACCTACTAAAATATCTCCTGTTTTAACTTCAGTACCAATAGCTACAATTCCTTCATTGTCTAAGTATTTTTTAGCATTGTCACTGATGTTTGGGATTTCTGAAGTAATTTCTTCAGCTCCTTGTTTTGTGTTACGAACTTCTAATACATATTCATCGATGTGTACTGAAGTAAATTTATCTTCCATGATAACTCTTTCAGACATAACAATGGCATCCTCGAAGTTGTATCCATTATATGTAGTAAAGGCAACAACAACGTTTTGACCTAAAGCTAACTCTCCATTATCAACAGATGGTCCATCTGCAATAATTTGTCCAGCTTCAATTGAATCACCAACTTTAACAATTGGTTTTTGAACAATTGAACTTCCATTATTTGAACGTTCAAAGTTTGCTAATGTATATGTTTTAATTCCAGCTTTTGATTCAACAGTTATTTGTTTTGCATCTACATATTTAACAATTCCGTTTTCTGCAGCAACAACACATACTCCTGAGTCTCTAGCTGCTTCAAATTCAATACCTGTTCCAACGAATGGTGATTCTGGAACAATTGTAGGAACCGCTTGACGTTGCATGTTGGCACCCATAAGTGCACGGTTAGCGTCATCATTTTCTAAGAACGGAATCGCTGAAGTAGCAACAGAAACAATTTGTTTTGGTGAAACGTCAATAAATTGAACTTCACTTACTTTAGCAATGTAATCATCACCTTTGTAACGTGAAACTACAGTTTCATCTAAAATTTTTCCATTTTCATCTTTTGTAACATTTGATTGAGAAATAATGTATTCTTTTTCCTCATCAGCTGATAAGTATTCGTGTTCATTTTGAATTACACCATCAATAACTTTTAAGTAAGGTGTTCTAATGAATCCTAATTCATCAACGATTGCATAAGTTGACAAGTTGTTAATTAATCCAATGTTTGGTCCCTCTGGTGTTTCAATAGGACAGATTCTTCCGTAGTGAGAAGGGTGAACGTCACGCACTTCTAAGCTGGCACGATCTCTTGATAATCCTCCAGGTCCTAAAGCAGTTAATCTACGTTTATTTGTTAATTCTGCTAGTGGGTTAATTTGATCCATGAATTGTGATAATTGTGATAAGTTGAAAAACTCTCCAATTACAGCAGTTAATGGTTTTGCATTAATAATTGTTGAAACTTTAACTTTATATAAATCACTTGTTGAAAGTTTTTCTTTAACGTTTTTATCAATACGTGTTAATCCCATTCTGAATTGATTTTGTAATAATTCACCAACTGTTCTAACACGACGGTTAGCTAAGTTATCAATGTCATCGTATTCACCAATGTTGTATTCTAATCCTAATAAGTAAGAAACAGTAGCTACAATATCAACAACTGTAATATGTTCTTCTTTTGAGTTAGGAGTAATTCCAACAATTGTAAATGTTTCGTCTTTTGAGTTATTGTCTTGGTAAACTTTAACTTTTTGAATTTGACGTGAACCAGGAATGTCTTCTCTGTATTCAATTGAAGAAACCATTACACCATCTTGTGATAATGCTTCAGAAACTTCTTTAAAGTTTGCTTTAGAAACTTCAGTGTTTTTAGCAACTAAAACTTTTCCGTTTGCATCAACAATATCTTCAGCTAATATTCTTCCGATTAAACGGTTTTTAACAGCTAATTTTTGTTGTAATTTGAATCTTCCTGCTTTTGTTAAATCATATTTTCTACGGTCAAATAATAATCCGTTAATGTATTTTGAGGCTCCATCAGAAGTAGCTGTTTCACCTTGTCTAATTTTTTTATAAATTTCTTGCACATGTTGTGCTCAGTCTGCGTATGTATCTCCAGTATCATTGTCATTTTTTAATGTTTCAACAATAACCTTATCTTTATCATAAATATTTAAGATTGTATCTCTGTCTAATCCTAAAATCTTTAAGAATGATGTTGCAGTAGTTTTTCTTGATTTATCAATTTTAACAAATAATGAATTTGTTGTCTCAGCAGTTTTTTTAGTATCTGTTTCAAACTCTAATCAAGTACCACGACTTGGAATAATATCACCATTGTATAGGTTTTCCCCTGTCTTGTTGTTGATTTCTGTTTTAAAGTATGAACCAGGTGATCTAACTAATTGTGAAACAATAACTTTTTGTGAACCATTAATAACAAATGTTCCAGCGTCAGTCATTAATGGGAAGTCTCCAAAGAATACTTGTCCTCATTTTCTTACACTAACTTCAGCCACAACTACATCTTCTTTTTCTTCTAAGATTGTAATTTGAAATAAGTCATTTTTTTCTGTACCTTTTAATTTAACATCAAAGAAATAAATGTTTTCTGTATTTTTAACAAGTGAAACATTCTTTGAGTCTGTTTTTTCAGCAATTCAATTTGCTAAAACTTTTTTAATATCTTTTTCTACAATTTCCTCAAATTCTTTTGAGATGTCTTCAGTTTTTGTAAACATTAATTGTAAATCTACATAAATTGGAGCATCATAAATTTTTGATTGTTCTTTTGCTTTTGCTGGTGAAATTTTAGCTTCTTTAATTTCTCACCCTTCTAAGAAAAGAGATGCACTAGCATCATTTGAACTCATTGCAAAAAATTCGTTTAATACTTCGTCAATTCCTTTTGTTTTGAATCATTCGAAAGTTTTTGTTTGAATTTCAATTAAGTTTGGTAATTCAAGATTACCTGAAACTTTTCTATAATCACGTCTTTCAACGCCACGGTTTACTTTTTTAATTTTATATGCCATGTTGCTTCCTTTCATTATTCTAAAATAAATTTATATTTATTTAATTGCTTATCAGCAATCATAAAGTTTGCGTCATTTTTTGTAACTTTGACAATGTTAGCGCTTTTGAGGTTTTCTAAAGCTTCCTTAATTTCTTGTTTTTTAATTCCTGAGTATCCTGCAATTTTTAATTTGTCAGTAATTCTTTTAACTGATACTTCTTTGGTTCTTTCAGTTAAAATAGTGATTAGCACTATAAACTCATAATCACTTGAGAAAAACTTTGATCTAACTTCAGAATCTTGAACTATCCATTCTTTCACTAGAGATGCTATAAATCCTCTTTTCACAGAATCTTTTAGTTTATTTTTAATAAAACTTAAAAGTTCATTTACATTGAAACTGTTAATGTTTGATTCATTAATTTTTTCAATTAGTTCTTCTCAATGATTTAGTAAATCAAAAATTCAAATCTGAAATACTTCTTTTTCTTTAGACTTACCTAAGAATCAAAGACTCAAAAGTAAAGCTATAGTCGAATTAAATTTTTGATAAGGTTGAATAATTAAAATCTGTAAGAAAATAATTATTGCTTTTGTGAAACCATCAAAAGAATTTTCTGGTACATCATTTATAAATTTAAACAATTCCTTTAGTTCTTCATCAATTGATTCGAAGTCTATTGTTATGTCAGTTAATATTTTTTTATTATCAACTCTATAATAATTTGCTTTTCTGTCTAAATTGAATTCGGTATTTCTAAAAAGTATGTGAATTAGTAACTCATAGTTATCTTCATTTATTTCAAAGTCAGCTTTTTTTACTAATCTAACTGCTTCGATTAGATTCAATGCCATCTTTTCTTTCTTAGTTTTTGCCTTTGCTCCATTTTCAATTCTTCTAATCATGTTATTGATTGAAAGCATTGATGAACTTTCTGCTAAATTTTCTAAAAACATTAATGAAGAGATATTGCTCACTAGAACTAAATCTGATAATTGTTGATCATTTGTAAATGTATATGCTTGAAAGTAATTAGTTAAATACTTATCACTTTCTATTTCTTCCATTGGTTCAAAATTCATTTTTTGCCCTATTGATAATGGGAAATTCACAGTAAAAAGGCCTTGTTCTTCAACAATTTGATTCATTGAATCAATGATCTTCTTATTTAAAAAATAATTTAGACTCATTAGACTTCCTCCCAATATTTCTTTTGCAAAAAAATTGAGGATAGCAGAAGCTCTTAACTAACTAAACTATACTCGATTATTATATTATATATAAAACACCTTAAAAAATCAATTAAATACGTATTTTATAAGGCTTTTCAAGAACTAAAACATCGTTTTTATTTTAAATTTAACTTTGTAAAGTAAAAATACCTCTAAGATCTCTCTTAGGGGTATTTTTTTAAGAATTTAGTTGAAATACTATTTGTATTCTACTGATGCTCCTGCTTCAATTAATTGAGCTTTAATTGCGTCAGCTTCTTCAATTTTTACGTTTTCTTTAATAGCTACTGGTAATGTTCCGTCAACTAATTTTTTAGCGTCCATTAATCCTAATCCTGTAACTTCTTTAACTACTTTAATAACTGCAACTTTTTGTCCACCTGCATTTGTTAACATAATTGATACTTCTGATGGAGCTGAGTCAGCAGCAGCTGGTCCAGCAGCAACAGCAACACCTGCTGATGCAACAACGTCAAAGTGTTCTTCGATTGCTTTAACTAATTCGTTTAATTCTGTTAATTTCATTTCTTCTAATGCTTTAATAATATCTTCTTTTGTAATTGCCATGATTTTGGTCTCCTTTAATATATTTCTTTTTTGCTATTAATACATTTTGATTATTTGTATTAGTTTTGTTTTGTATCAGCAACAGCATTAATTACAGCCATAACTTGACGTAATGGGTAAAGTAAGCTTGATGCAAACATTGAGTATAAATCTTCTTTTGATGGTAATGTAGCAACTTCCATAATTGCTGCAGTATCCATAGCTGCGCCTTCGTAAATTCCGGCTTTTAATTTTAATGCTTCATTTTCTTTTCCAAAGTTTGCTACTAATTTAGCAGCTCCAATTGCATCTTCATTTGAGAAAACAAAAACATTTTGTTGAGTTAAATATTCGTTTAATTCTGTTAAATTTAATTGTTCAACTGCTCTTCTAACAAGTGAGTCTTTGTAAACTTTAACTTCGATACCTTGTTTTAAAGCTTGTCTTCTTAAATTTGACATTTGTTCAACTGTTAAGTGTTTGTATTCTGCAATAGCAACACCTTGAGCTGATTGAATTTTAGAAACAATCTCAGCAACGATTTCTGCTTTTTTAGCATGTGCAGGTCTATTTGTTGACATTCGTATTCCTCCTATTTTCTTATTTTGTAAAACAAAACCCTCGGTTCTTAATGCAAAGACCGAGGGAAACGTAAAAATACATTTTTTAAATTAATGTTTGATTTATTTAATAAATGTTTATTTTAATCCTCGGTAACAAATTAAGGGAATTTCCCAGTTACTGTCTTTGGTATTAATAGCCTTTATTAATAATATCATATCAATTATTTATTTCAATAATTATCTCTAAACTTCAACATCATCATTACGTTTCATGATATCCATGTCAGTTTCATTAGGTGGGAATACACCGTCATTTTGGCGTTTTTTATATCACTCGAATTGTCCTTCGAAAGGATGTAGTCTTCTAACTTCTTGAGCTAACTCTAAATAAATATCTTCACTCATTTTATTTCAATTATATTTAAATATTTTTCTGTCTGATGTGAATTCAGCTAACTCATTAACTAATCCTAATGAGATCATTCCATCAACAACATGTTTGCCAATGAAACTTCCAAATCTGATTTCTCTGTTTCTATTTTTTGCACCATATAATCCTATAGATACAAAGAATAAAGCAAAGATTAAGAGTGTTCCTGCTTGTTGCATAACATATAAACTGTCAGTTAGATTAAATCCATTTTCTCCAACACCGTATATTATAGAACCTAATCCATGTAATACATATGTAAATTCTGCAATAAAACTTATTTTATGGAAAAACTCAAATTGCATAAATGAAGGGAATGTTCCTCAGCCTGATGAAATATTAATAACTAAGTATATTACAACTAAAACTTTTGAAATTGTTTCGTCTTTAAACAAGAACCACAATCCCTGAATTGTTAATACGAATATTAAATCTACAAATAGTAGCCATAATCAAACTGAAAGCATTGCAGCTGAACCGATTGCTATTCACCCAGTCAGAGAAAGCGCGATGGTTAAGGCTGTTGCTTGAGTCATACCAGTAACTAACATTAGTAATGTTTTTGATGTATATCATTTACCAGCTTTTAGTTTTTTTGTTCTTCTTGCTCTATCATAAATGAATGTTTGCATAAATGTTCCTACAAATAATCCAATTATTATAAAGAATTCACCAATACCAATACCATATATACCATTTTTTAAACCTGCAATTTCAATGTTTACAACATCAAATTTATCAAAAAGCTTATGTTTAATTATTTCAATAGTTTTATTGCTAATTGCGTTCAATAGTGCAATTTGATTTGTGAATCCATTTTTTGCAGCAAGCATATCCATATTTTTATTAAATTCTGTTATCGACACAGCATTTCGATTTAGCTCATTAACTTTTGAAGTAAATACTTCTTGAGGTTTTATTAATTTCAAACTAAATCCTGTTTTTTGAACTAATATAGAGTTTATTTTTGGTAAATAAGTTTTAAAGTTGAATTTAAATTCTTCAATAAAACTGTTATTTAATGCTGATATGATGACTTTGATAGCTGCTTCAGTTTTTTTATCTAATCCCAATTTGTCTATATTATCTATGTTAATTCACATAGTTTGTGAATCTGTAAATGGATCAATTCCATGCATTACATCATATAAGTATTTATTTACTATATGTGAATTATCATTTAAAAATAAAATGTAACCCAGTAGTTTTGAATTAGTAAAATCTAATTTCAATATTTTAGCTAATTTTTGAATTTTTTGACTTTGTAAAAGCCCTGAAATATTATTAGTTAAAATACCATTTGTTTTTTTAGCAGCATCATGAGAAATTGTTGTTTCTTTGCTAATGTCTCCAAAAATAGTATTTTCTGATCTGACGTCATTAGATGATTCATTTGATTTATTTATAGCATCACTAATAACATATTGCTTCCCTGATTGAATTTCAATATCAGAATTAGATACATTTCCTATGTTTTGAGAAATTCTTACTATTTCATTTTTGGTTGGAGTGTAACTAATTTGTTTATAAAAGTTTTTATAAATAATGTTTGAAATTAAGGATGGTATATTTTCACCTAAAAAATTCTCAATAGCTGAAACTATAAGTGCTGACTTCATTTCCATCATACTGTTAAGGTAATATCCAAAAATAAAGTTTCTTTCAAATGTTGTTCAAATGTTTATGTCAACTTTTTCGCTTTTTGGAACAGTGTTTTTATTCAAATTTGATCCTATTTGTTGGATTAAATATTCAGCGAATCCGTTCTCAATTTTAGCTTGCACATAATATTTTTTACCTTTTCATTGTTTATCAATTTCTTTTTGAGATGAAATATATCTAATATTTGTGAAAGCCATATCTTCTTTTAATTCAGGTGAAGAAAATACGTAATCCTCATCCTTAATATTTTTGTCTGTTTTTTCATTTAATGTTGATTTAATTATGTCTCATACATTAAATTGAAAAATATGACTTGCAAGTTCCTTTTCTGAAGAAATTTGCATATTTCCAGCGTTTGTATATAAAATTTTGTTTTGTCTATCATAAGCAGAAGAAATTGCCTTTTCTTTACTTATAGATCCATCAACTGATTTATAATTATGATCAGTTAAAACACCGATCTTAAAATCGAAGTTTTCAATATCATTATTTTTATATACTCAGACTGTCTTGTCTTCGTTTAAAATAGCAACTGGTGCCTTTCCTAAATTAATTGTTGGATTTCAAAAAGCTATTAAACATGTAACTCCATACAATATAGGTATTAATGCAATACCAATAAATTTAGAAATTCTTTTCACCGAAGACAGAACTCGAGATGAAAATTCATCTCGAAAACCTTTGATAACTCCTATCATATGTCTCCTTATAAATAAATGAACTTTATTAGTTCATATATATAAGATAACATTTAATAAAAAAAATAACTTTAAAGTTATTTAATTTTTATATTATTAAATTTAAAAATTCCAAATAAATAAACTAAAAAAGCAATAATAACCATTAAAATTGGTTTTCATAAGATTGAAAATGTGCTTGCTCCTGTTTGTTGGTGCGGCATTATAACCATTAAATAGATAGAACCAATAAATGTAAGAGCACAAGTTGCTAAACTTAAAATCATTAGTATTCAGAACGTTTTATTCCCATATATTTTTTTATACTCAGGGTCTTTTAACCTCAATTTTATTATCGCTGAATTTAATAAAATTTTTAAAGTACTAGTTGCAAGTGCAAATGAAGAAATTATTTCTGAGATAGAACTAAATAAAATATAAAACACTGCTACGCAACCAAGTAATATAATAGCTGTATACGGTTGATTTGTTTTTTTGTGTACTTTTCCAAAAAAAGTGTGTACATCTCCAGTTTCAGATAATTTATGTATTAATCTTGATTGAAAAAATAATAAAGAATTTACAGATCCCACAAATAAGAATATCGCAAAAATATTAAATGTTAACACTGCTCATTTATGCTGAGCAAAAATTGTTGATGTTGTTCCATTTGGATCAATTCAATTTCCTTGACTATCTGGTGTTGCTAATGATAAAAGAGCAATACCATAACAAACATAAATAACAAGTACAATTAGCACTGCACTAATAATTACTAATGGAACTGTTTTTTTAGGATTTTCAATTTCTTCAGTAATATATGTAGGAAATTCATGACCCGAATATGCAAATCCTGTGTATGTTATTGCAGGAATCAACATCGCTGAGGATATATATGCATGCCCTAAATTACTATTCATTTGTGAATTTGAAAGTAAACCTTCTTTTGAACCATACATAATTGCTAGTATAAATACTAATATGATTGGTAAAGTTTTTACGAATAGAAAAAATATTTGCGTATATTTACTACTATTTTTAACCATTATTTGTATTCCTGCAAGAGATACTAATATAAATACAGCCAAAGCCTTTTGTAAACTTTCAACAGCAAAATCTTTTGAATCCAATTCTAAAATTTGAGTTATCATTGAACTCATAGCGGAACAACAACTTGCTAGTGAAGTAGCAGAAACAAATAAAATTAAAACTCATCCGAACCAAAATGCCAAAATTCTTCAGTTACATTTTCTAATTCAACTATATCCACTCCCACTTTCTCCATATCCAATTGATGGTTCAATAACTATAAATGCATCAGGTAAAACTATTAATGCTCCAAATACCCAAGCTAGTATCATCAACAACGGATTTGCTTGAGCAAGAGCAAAAACCATGTTAAATGAGATGATAATGCTTGATCCAACAATTGCAGCTAATGTTGAAGCTAGAACTGTTCAAAATCCATATTTTCTATTTAGTTTCATATTACTCTCACTTTCTTGCAAAATATAATGCTTTTGTAATGTATTCTTCATTATAAGTTACTATTGTATTTACATGTTCAGAACCATTAGGCGTTCAAATTTCGCTTTTAACCTTTTTTTCAAATTTTATTTTTTTGTCATACATTAATTTACTCATTTCAAATGGTATAAATGTATCTCCCTTAGAATGTATAAATAGCACTGGAGTGTCTTTTGCTTTTTTCATTTTTTTTAATAGATTAAATTTTCTTTGTGGTGTTTTTGTTTCCTTACTAAATTTATGTGTAAATAAAAAACCGATTTTTCATCATTCAATGTGATATAAATTGTTTTCTATGTAGTATCTATATTGATGCTTAATATTGCTAAAACCACAATCAGCAATTACTCAATTAACATCTGATTTTAGCTTGCTTTTTTGAATAAACAATACGCTTGTAGAAGCACCCATGCTATTACCTATTAGACCAATAGATTCTGCTTGTTCAGTATTTTTCAAATAAATTATTATTTCTTCTATCATTTGAATGGACGAAAATCCTATATCAGTTTTTTCTCCATAACTTAAACCATGCGCAAAACCGTCAAAAGTCAAAACATTATAACCTTGTTTTCAAAAATGATGAACTAACCTTAATGCTAAATATTTATTTTCAGTTCATCCATGCAAACCTATAACTCATTTGTTTGATTTTTGATTCCTTGCTATTAAGCAACTAATTTTTCCTTTTTCATTTTCTAAAGTAATTTCTTCAATTTGACTTTCATTAAAAGTATCATTTAAATAATTTAAACCTTTATTTTTTAAATCATCATAGTATAACTGGATAGAATTGATTTCTACTCCCTTTTCACTAAAACCATCGCGGTAATATGTGTAGCAAAACTTCTTATAATCTAAAAAATAAGATCTAGAATTTTTTATTATTGTTCTGAATTGAAAAAGAGTCAAAAAAAATGTTTTTGCCGAATACTTATATTTATCTATTTTTTTCAAGAAACACCTCCACAAAGCACATGATTAAAAGTAATTACTATGATTATACATAAAAAAAATAATTTTCAAAAATAAAGTTAATTTTTGGAAATTATAGTTTTTTTCTTAAAATTATTTTTTTAAAACCATTTTAATATGGTCTATCCCCTCATCGTCATAAATTTCAGAGTCTTCAACAAAACCAAAGCTTCTATAGAAATTTAAAAGTCTATATTGTGCGCTTATACTTAATTTTTTGTTAGGTCAATTTTCATTAATTCATTTAACTGCATTTTCTAACAAAATTTTACCTAATCCAAGACCTCTGAACTTTTGAGGTGTTAATACTCTACCTAAAGTTACATTATTTTCGTCTACTTCAAATATTCTTAAATAGGCGATAAGATCATTTTCATCATTTCTTATAATTAAGTGTGTTGCCTTAAGATCATTTTCATCGATTTCACATGATAATCATTCCTGTTCAACATTAAAAACTTCGCTTCTATTTTTAAATATTTCTCAAGCTTCTTTACTTGTTAATTCATCAAACTTTTTAAATAATATTTTCATTTTTACCTCTTTCTTTCTAATAATAAAAAAACAGCTTTCGCCGTTTTTATTAGTTAATTTCTACTTTAATTCCAGGACCCATTGTTGTTGAAATTGTTGTGTTAATGATGTAATCACCTTTAACAGTTTGAGGTTTAACTCTTCTCATTTCATTTAGGATTGTAGTAAAGTTTTCTTTTAATTGTTCAGCAGTAAATGATGCTTTTCCGATAATTGTGTGGATATTTCCTTCTTTATCTGCACGGAATTCAATTTTTCCTTTTTTAATTTCATCAATTGCTTTAGCAACGTCCATTGTAACTGTTCCAGTTTTTGGGTTAGGCATTAATCCTTTTGGCCCTAAAACTTTTCCGATTGCTCCTAATTTAGCCATCATTTCTGGTGTAGCAACAATTACATCAAATTCAAATCAGTTTTCTTTTTGGATTTTTGTAATTAATTCTTCTCCACCAACAAAGTCAGCACCTGCTTCTTGAGCTTCTTTAACTTTAGTATTTGTTAAAACTAAAACTTTTTGAGTTTTACCTGTTCCAGCTGGCAATACTAATGCTCCACGGATTTGTTGATCTGCTTTTCTTGGATCAATGTTTAAGTTAAATGATAATTCAACAGTTGAATCAAATTTAGTTGTTGAAGTTTCTTTTGCTAATTTAATTGCTTCGTCAAGTGTGTAAACTTTTTGTTTGTCTACTAAACCTTTAACGTTTTTCATTCTTTTTGAAATTTTAGCCATTAGTTAGTTTCCTCCATACCTGTAATTTTGATTCCCATGTTTCTAGCTGTACCAGCAATAATTTTCATTGCTGCTTCAACATCATTTGCATTTAAATCAACTAATTTGTATTCAGCAATTTCTCTAACTTTGTCAGCTGAAATAGTTGCAACTGTTTGAGTTTTAGCATTGCTTGCACCTTTTTCAATTCCTGCTGCTTTTTTTAATAAAATAGCTGCTGGTGTTGTTTTTAGTATAAAGTCAAATGATTTGTCATCATATGCTGTAATAACTACAGGAACAACGTCACCTGCACGATCTTTAGTAGCATCGTTAAATTGTTTTGTAAATTCAGGCATGTTAATACCTAATGAAGCTAATTCTGCTCCTGGTTTTGCTTGCATCGCCATAAATTCTAATTTGGCAATACGTGTAATTCTTTTAGCCACGGGCTTATCCTCCTAATATTCTGTTAGTCGGCTGGTTTTACTCGCTGTGGTCCATGTGAAGCATTAGAACTTCTCCCACAATAAAAATCAGTCATTTTTAATTATACATTTTTTTATCTATGAATCAAGTTAAACTGCGCATATTAACTAATTCTATCTATATTTTCTAACTCTTTATCATAATTTCTTCTTAGTTTAGAATAAACATCTTTTAAGTAACTATCAACTGAATTAGATGAGTTTTTTATTTTCACTAATTCATTTTTTAAATATTTTAAGTCCTTTGTTAAGTTAAAGATATGTCAATTGCTTAATGAATCATCAGCTTTTTGAATTTCTAAAATCATTTTTTCTAATATCTCATTTTTGATTTTTTCATTACTAATGCAAAATTCTAATGTTAAATTTTTGTTTAAACTGCTTTGAGAGTTTATATAAAACAATGAATTATTCAAATCTACAAAATCACTATTTTCTATCAATGTATTTTTTGGCAAAATACTTTCAGGGAATGAATAGATTATTTGATTAAATTTATTAACTCTTCATTTAAAGGAATTTTGATTTAATTCACTGACAGATTTAAATTTTTTATTAGCTATATTTATTTCTTCATTGAGTATTAAAAAATTATCAAATTCTTTTATTCTTAAGTTATCTTTAAAAATATCAGGTGCATATTCTTCAATAAATGTTTTATCAATGCTTTTTGTTTTTTCTAGTTTTAGCGTGTGCTTAAAATAGTGAGAGAACAAAGTATCTAAAAAAGTTTCTTTAAAATGTTTTGAATTTATTATTTCATCAAAGAAAAATATTTTACTTATAAGTTCTATTTTTTGAAAATTTAGATTTCAAAAAATATCTACGTCTAGCATAAAATACTTTTTATTAATTTCATCAGCAGTTGCTTTATATTTTAAAGCTCTATTTCAATTTGCAGAAGAGTAACAATTGCTTAGAACTGATTCTGGTAAAAATTCAAATTTTGCATTTCCAATATAATAACATTGATCTTTAAAACCTATTTCAATTAAAATGCTTTTTGTGAATAAGTAAAACATTGTCTTCTCCTTTTTTACTTTGTAATTTTAACAAAAAAAAGATTTGCTTAGCAAATCTCGTAAATAAATAAAATTATTTTTTTAATAATCAGTTTGTGATTTGTAATGCTAAAGGTTGTTTACCCATTAAACATCATATAACAATAAAGATGAATCCTACTATTGTTAAACATAATAATACGTAAATTAAACCATAAATTAAAGCTGCTCCTCTACCTTCGGCTTGAGGTGTTTTAAAAATCATTTGTCCTACTAATGGCAAGTTTAAAATTCATAATACTAAAGGTAAAATTCCAAAAGTAAATCCGTTTAAAAATCCGTTAATAATTGTTGATAATGCTCTTTTTAAAATGTTCATTTTATTTATTCCTTTCTGTGTTTCAAATAAAATTATACAACAATAGTTGGAAAAAACCAAATTAACAAATTTTATTTATTAAAACTTACCTTGTGCTAAACTAGCGTTACCTCCACCTTTTGGTGAAATTGGTAGATTTTTAAATATTTCTATCGCTGAGTGTTCTAATTGTAATTTTTCGCTTACTCCAACAACAACAAAATTACCATCAGTGTTTTCAGAAGTTAAAATTATGATTACTTTTTCAAATTTGTTTTTATATTCATCAACTAATGTTTTCATATCTTTGATATTTAAGCCATTCACTTTTTCTTCAATTATTTGTGTTCCATTTTCATTGATTTTTGGTTCAAATGATTTAAACTTTTCTAATTTTTGAGTCGTTAATAATTCTTCTACTTTTCTTTCATAAACTTTTATTGCAATAGACAAGTCTTCCAAAATAAGTTTTAAAGAAATAATTGATTGTTTTGAAATTTCTTTGTTAAATGCATCTTTGATAATGTCTTCAATTTTTTGATCTGCCAAAATTGATTTAGTGTTTTCATACTTTGCAAATATTTCTTGTATTAATTTTAACAATTTATTAAACTCTGTATTTAAGTATTCATTTATTGACTGTTTTGAAGTTAAACACTTAACTCTATAAACTCCGCTACCTTTCGATTCCAGTCCTGTAATCATGAAATCTTCTATATCATGTGTATTATCAACATGAGTCCCTCCACATAATTCACTTGAAAATTCCCCAAATTTTACTACTCTAACAATATCATCATATTTTTCAGTAAAGAATGCTAATGCACCATACTTACTTATTGCATCTTGCATTGAACAGAAATAAACATTTCTACTAATTTTTTCATTTATTTTTTCAACAACTAGCTTTTCAGCAGCTAATAATTCTTCTGGTTTAATAGAATCGTTATATGTAAAGTCCATACGCAGTCCATATTCATCATTGTATGATCCAGATTGCATAACTGTCTCGCCCAATATTTCTCTTAATGCTGCATGAATTAAGTGAGTTCCTGAATGGTTTTTCATAGTCAAAGTTCTTTTTGTTTCATTAACAAATGCATCAATAGTGTCTCCAATTTTAATTGAACCTTCTAACTGAATTTTATGAATATGTTGATGGTTAGGTCCTTGCTGAGTATCAATAACTTCAGCTCTAGCTGAATTATTTACTAAGTATCCAGTATCAGCTGCTTGACCACCTTTTTCAGCATAAAATGGTGTCTTGTCTAAAATAACATAAACTTCAGTATCAGCTGCTTCTGAAAGAATTTCATCATCTGTGAAAATATAAACAATCTTTGCATTTTCATGCTTTGTTTCTTCTCATCCAGTAAATTCTGAATCGACATCAATCTTTGTGAAAATTTCATTTTGTTTATCTCAAGCTTTTAAATCTTTTCTTGCATTACGCGCTTGTTCTTTTGCTTGTTCTAATAAATAATTAAATTCTTCAATATCAACTTTAACATTTTTATCTTCTGCAATTTCAATAGTTTGTTCAATTGGGTAACCAAATGATTCAAATAAAAGTAATGCATTTTTACCTGTTACTTTTTTATCATTTTCAATCATTTTATTTAAAGCTTCATATCCTTTTGATAAAGTTTTTAAGAATTTTTCTTCTTCATTTAAAATTGTAGACTCAATTAAGTTTTGTTTTTCTAATAAATATGGGTAAAAATCTTTCATTGCATTTATTACATTAATTACTAATGTACTTAAGAATGGCCCATTGATTCCTAATTCCATACCTTTCATTAGAGCACGGCGAATTAAGCGGCGAATTATATAGCCTCTATCTTTGTTACCTGGGAATACACCATCAGCAATAGCAAAACTTGTTGCTCTAACATGATCAGCAATTACTTTAAATGCTGTATTAATTTTAGTTTGTTCAATTTTTTCATCAAAATAATTTTCAATTGAATATTTAAATTTTGAATCACAAATACTTTCAATTTGTTTTATTGTAGGTCAAAAGATATCGGTTTCAAAGTTTGTTGGTGTGTCTTGAAATATAGATGCTATTCTTTCTAAACCAGCACCAGTATCTATATTTTTTCTTGGTAATTCTGAATAATTATTAAATCCATCATTATTAAATTGTGAAAATACAATATTTCAAATTTCAATATATCTATCATTTTCAATATCTTCAGCTAAAAGTTTTGGTCCTATATTTTCTTTATCTCATTTTTCACCACGATCAAAGAAAATTTCAGTATTTGGACCACATGGTCCTTGACCTACATCTCAAAAGTTTGTATCTCTTGTTAATCTAAAAATATGATCTTGTTTGATACCAATATCATTAATTCAATATTCATAAGCTTCAATATCTTCATCAAAAACAGTTATGTATAATTTTTCAGTTGGAATCGCAAATCATTTATCACTTGTTAATAATTCTCAAGCAAAAGATATTGCTTCTTTTTTGAAATAATCCCCAATTGAAAAATTACCTAACATTTCAAACATTGTGTGGTGTCTTGCGGTTACCCCAACATTTTCAATATCATTAGTTCTAATTGCTTTTTGTGAGTTAGTTAATCTTGGTGATGGAGGTGTTTTTCTTCCATCAAAATATGGTTTAAGTGTAGCTACACCTGAATTAATTCATAATAATGAAGGGTCTTCTACAGGTATTAAGCTAACTGGTTCTAAGAAATGGTGTTTTTTTTCCTTAAAAAAATCTAATCACATTTTTCTAATTTCATTTGTTGTTAATTTTCTCATTAAATATCAGTCCTTTAAAATTAATTATAACCTTTAACAAAATTAAAGAGAAAATAAATTTATCTAATTTTTGATAAAATATATATATCACTACTTATTCTGGAAAGGAAAGTAAAAATATGCAATTAAAAGATAAATTAAAAAAGAGATTAATATTAATTGATTTAGACGGAACAACTTTAAAAGATGACCATTTAACAATTAATCCAATAACAAAAAATGCTTTGCAAGATGCCATTAAGGATGGGCATACTGTTTGTATATGCACAGGTAGAAGTTTAAAAGATACAATACATATTTATAATGAACTAGAACTAGACAGTTTATTAGTTACATTGGATGGTGGACATATATCTGATCCGGTTCATAGAAATTTCAAAAGAATAGTATTACCAATTAGTGAAGATGTAACAAAAAGTATTATACAACATCCAATATTGAAAGGAAAAATTGAAAACATTATTGTTGAATACTATCATGCTAACATGATTCAAAATGGTGCTGATAATTTCTTTATTGCTGATGCAAACGCAGAAACTCCAATTCAAGGAGATATTTTAAAAGATTGAAGTGGTCCTTGCAGTAATGTAATTATTAAATTAAACACAAATTTAAATTTTATTAATATTGTTGATACTTTAAACCAAGAGTTTGGAAATGCAGTTAAAGTTAAATCCAACTTAATTTACGGTATTGAAAATATTGGAGAAAAACCAATTTTAATAATAACAAACAAATTTGTTAACAAAGGTTTTGCTGCTGAAATGGTTGCCCAATATTACAATAAAGATATTAAAGATGTTATTGCTTTTGGTGATCAAATGAATGATTTTGAAATGATTCAAACAGTTGGTCATGGTATTGCCTTAACAAATGGAAATCCAAAATTGAAAGAAATAGCTTGAGGTATAACTGATATTTCAAATGATGAAGGTGGAGTTGGAGACACACTAAATAAACTTTTAAAATAGAAAAATATCAGCTTAATGAGCTGATATTTTTCTATTAAAGTTCTTTTGTTTTCATAAAGTTTTGGAATCATTCAAATGATTTCTTTTTAAATCTATTTCCTGTTCCATTATGATAATCATCATAATCAACATAAATCATTCCATAACGTTTTGACATTTCATTAGTAGAAGCACTTACAACATCAATTGGTGTTCACATTGTGTATCCAAACACATCTACACCATCTTTAATAGCTTCATTTATTTGTTTAAAATGCTCTGACAGATATTCAATTCTATAATTATCTTCAACTGTGTTTTGATCATTTAATGTTTCTAATACACCAATACCATTTTCTGCAATAAACAATGGTTTTTGGTATCTATCTCACATTTGATTTAGAGTAATTCTTAAGCCAATAGGGTCGATTTGTCATCCTCATTCTGTCGCTTTCAAAAATGGGTTTTTCCCGCCCATAGAAACATTACCAGAAGCTTTCTGGCTTAATTCAACTGCTACTGTGGCTGACATGTAGTAACTAAAACTTATAAAATCAACAGTATTGTTTTTTAAAAGTTTTAAATCTTGTTCGTCAATATTTACATTTATGTCATTTTCTTTTCAATTTCTTTTAATGTAATTAGGGTACTCACCTTTTGCCACTACATCATAAAAGAATCATCTCGAAATTTGTTGTGACTTTAAATTTTCCATTTCATTAATTGGATTGCAATCTAATGAATAGGTTGTAATATTAGCAACCATACATCCAAATTGGGTTTGTAATTTGCACATTTTTTTACCAAGTTCAATTACTTTTGCTTGAGCAACAAATTGATGATGGAGTCCTTGATATGCTGCTGAATTTCTTTCGCTTTTTGAATTAAAATCAGATTCAAAAACCCCTAACCCAACCTCTGTGCTTCAAATAGCAACATTTATTTCATTAAACGGTAATCAATAATCTACCATTTCATCAAATTCTTTAAATAAAACTTTTGCGTATCTAACAAACAGGTCTATAACTTCTCTGTTTTTTCAACCGCCTCATTTTTTTGTTATTTCATATGGTGTATCAAAATGATGCATTGTTACCATAACTTTTATTCCAGCTTTTTTACATTCTGTTAAAACATTCCTGTAAAATGCTATTCCTTCTTTACTTGGCTCTTTGTCATCTCCATTAGGAAAAATTCTTGATCAAGCGATTGACATTCTATACACATTCATTCCCGCTTCTTTAAATAAAGCTATATCTTCTTTATATCTGTGATAAAAATCAATTCCAAACCTTTTTGGATAATGTAAATTTTTTTTATTTTCAATAGATTCAAGCATTTCTTCTTTTGTTTGACCTCCGAAGTGTATAGCTGTTCTATCTTTGATTGGTAAAAAAGGTTTCATTTCAAGTAAAGTTAATGTTTTACCGCCTGCATCATAAGCGCCCTCAATTTGAGAAGCAGCTGTAGCTCCTCCTCATAAAAAATCATCTTTAATAAATTTCATATTTTCACTTCCTTTATATATTGATTTTCTCAAATATTTAAATTTAAAAATATTTTATGAATTAAATGAAAACAACTTTCAGAAATAGAAAGTTGTTCTTAAAAACTATTAAATATGGTGTATTTCTTCAAGTTCACAAAGCTTATAGTAAACTCCATAACATCCTGCATCATTATTTAATTTTGAAATTTCCACTATGTTAAAAACAGGGTTTTTCGAGAATTTGCTATTTGCATCAAACTTTCTATGCAATTTAATTTTATCAATAACCATTTGCATGAATTGAGTATTTTCGCTAACTCCTCCACCAATTGTTAATAAATCAAAATCCAATAACTGATGAAAATTAATTATTGTTTTTGCAATGGCTGATGTTCATTGATCAACCAACTCAACAACAATAGGATCATTTTGATTAAACTTTTCAAACAATTGTTTTCCATTTACTTCTTCATTTACATTGGCTTTTTTTCTATACTTCATAATTAAAGTCCCTAACCCTGTATCTAAAGCATATGCTGAGTTGTCATCTTTATTATTAATTGAACTAAACATACCTGATGCCTGTCCTGCCTCAAAATTGGTTCCTTTATAAAGTGCCTTATTAATTATAATTCCACACCCTAGAGCAGAACCAATTGTAATATGAATGAAATTTGTTAAGTTTGGGTCATTTCTAAATTTAAATTCACCATAGGCTGCAGATTTTCCATCATTTTCAATTTCAAAGTTTTTTATTTTACTTATCTTTGAGAATTTATTTATTAAATCAAATTCAACATCACAAAATGCTGATTCTGTTATAATTTTTTTATTTTCTGAATCTAAAACCCCTGGTATTGAAATACCTAAGTCAAATTCAACACTTTCATTAACTAAGTCATTCACAATAATATCCATTACTTTTTCCAATGGCAATTGAAAGCCTTTTTTATCAATACCATCATATTTCAAAAGAGATTTTGATTCTATTTTTCCATCAACAAATGAAATTTTTTTAATTGATGATCCACCTAAATCATAAGTAATTTTTTTATTCATTATAATTCTCCATTTTTTGAAATTAATTCTTTATATCAGTAGAAACTATCTTTTCTTATTCTTTTCATGTCTTTTAAATCAAATTCATCTCTATTAACATAAACAAAACCATAGCGTTTTGAAATTCCTTCATGTGTTGAGACTAAATCAATAGCACTTCAAGGCATGTAACCTATCATCTCAACACCATCTTCAATAGCTAGAGCCATTTGATGAATATGTTTTTGATAAAAATCAATTCTATAGTCATCATGTACTTTTCCATCTTCAGTTAATACATCCCTTGCACCAATTCCATTTTCTGTAACCATAATAGGTAGTTGATATCTTTCTCAAACTTCTCTTAAAGTATTTCTAAAACCAACTGGGTCAATTTCTCAACCAAATTGTGTTTTTTCTAAGTTTGGATTTTTAACTGATTTTGCAAACCCTTTGAAAGCAAAACCTGATTGTTGATCGGCGTTTGTTGCGCCATCATTTCCATCTTTATTGTCAAGCGCTTCTACAGTTCCTGAAGAATAATAGTTTATAGCAATAAAATCAGGTTTTGCTATTTTAAATAACTCCATTTCCTCAGATGTTGTGTGAATTTGTTTATTATTTTGCTCTAAATAGCTTAAAAATTTCTTACTATATGTTCCTCTGCATAAAATATCTAAGTAGACTCAGTTTCTTAATAAATCCATATTTAGCTTAGCTGTAAAATCTTCTGGCTTTGATGATGCAGGATAGTTAATTGCAATATTTGGTGCTGGTCCTATTTTTGATTTAGGGCACATTTCTCTACACATTAGTATTGCCTTAGCCTGAACTACATTCATATTATGCATTACTTGTCATTCATTTGAAGAATACTTTTCTTTATTTGTATTTATTATTTGCGAAATTAATACCATAACATTAAGTTCATTTACAGTTAATCAATATTTAACTTTTGAACCAAAATTTTTAAATAAAACTGAACAATATCTTTCATAATGTTTATAAACATTTTTGCTTTCTAATCCACCATCTTCTTCAACAAACATAGGAATATCAAAGTGAAAAATTGTAACTACTGGTTCTATATTATTTTTAATTAATTCATCTAATAAGTTGTTGTAAAAATCAATTCCTTCTTGATTTATATTACCTTCTTTATCTTTAATAATTCTTGGTCAAGAAATAGAAAATCTGTATGACTTAAATCCCATTTCTGCCATAAGAGCAACATCTTCTTTTCAATGGTTATAGTGATCAGATGCAACACTAAAATCTGTTATTTCTTTGTTTGCATGCTCTTTTGATGATGGATCCATTGATGATGGAACTTTTCCACCTTGGTATATGCCCCCTTCTACTTGATAGGCGCTTGTAGCTGCACCTCATAAAAAATCTTTTGGAAATTTACTCATCTATTTTCCTCCTTATATTTTCTATTTTATGCTTACTTTTTTTAAAGATGGATTGATAAATATAAAATTAAAAAAACTTTCCTTTTTAGAAAGTTTTTTTCATTACATTTAATACTTCAATGAAAAGCATTTGAATAGCTATATTTCTTATTAAAAATGAAGACGAATTGTAATTGAAATCTAATTTTATAGTTTTAAAATTATATTTTTTTAGTTTTTCTTCAGAAAATCTAGATGTTATTAAATAAATGTTTTCAAAATCAAAGTCACCTTTTAATTCAAAATCAATTTGATCAACAAGACTATCAGTATCTAATCCAGCGAATAAAAAAATATTTACAGCGTTTTCTTTCTTTTTAATCTTTTTCATATATATATACTGTGTTTCTAATATAATTGGTGTGATATCACCTTCCAATAATAACTCATAAATAAAATTAGAAGCTATTCTTAATTGATATGAGCTATAAATATAAACATTTTTTTCTTTAATAATACTTAATGCTAAATCATTAATGAAATTTTTCTTACTTCTTATTCATTCATCAATTTCCTTAAATAATGTTTCTGTTCCTCCAACATTATTTATTTTTGATATTTTTTCTTGGTTTTTTAGATTATATATCAATTCTTTGTAACCTGAAAATTCTAAATTTTTGGAAAATTTTGTTATAGTTGACTCACTTACGTAAGCTTTATTTGCAAGTTCTTTTTGTTTTAAATAAATACCCTTCATAGCATGACATAGAATTTCATTAGCTATTATTTGGTTCGTTGTATTAGTAAAATTTTTTTGTTGTATTTTCAGCTTCTCATAAATATTCATAATAAACCTCTTTATAAAAATTTTATAATAAAAAAGCAAACTTAGTTTACTTTTTGTTTTCATATTATTTTTGTTTAACTTCTTTTTTAGCTTTTGCTAAATTTTTTGTTAAAACCTTTAAAGAAATTTTTAATTCTTTTGGTTTTTCATAATCATAAGCTATTTTTAAAGAGTTCAAATCATTTCAATATTCATTTCTTATTTCTTTAATTTCAGATTTTAAATTATATTCTTTGTTAAATTCGTTTAACATTTCTTCAATTTCTTTTTCTTTGGTTCCAATTATGTTATCCAAAGTTTTAAAGTCAATTAAAGCTTTCAAATCATTTCTTTGATCTTTAAGTTTTTCAACCCTTTCTTTATATGTCAGATTATTGAATTCATTAACAAGTTTTTTAGCAATTGACAAGTTATTTTTGCTTAAAGCTTTTTTACCTTTTTTATAAATTCTTTGTTCATGTTTATATTCATTTTCAATTAAAGTTTCAATTTTTGAATCAACAGAAATAACTTTTTGAATTTGTTTCTCAATTAATTTAATTTGTTTAATTGTTTCTTTATCAATTACTTGTTTCATTTCTTTTACTTGAGTTTTTAAAATTTGAATTTCTTCTTCTGATAAATCATTTTTAACTTTAATAAATTTTAATAAAGCATTTGCTGATTTAGATACAGCTGATTTTTCATTTGGTCTTTCGATATAAATTAGTAAACTGAAAATAGTTCCTAAACCCAATGCTAAAGCGGCACCTGTTATATATAAAATACCATTTGTTATGTTTGATAAGTCTGCTGTACCACCCATTGTTGGTGAAGAAAAGAATCCAATAAATTCAAAAACTCCAAATCCTGTTCCAGCTCTTGCTGTAACACCAACTGCGTTACAATAAGCCCCAGCAATAAATGCAGCAATACATCCTGCTATTAACGGACGTTTTTTAGGTAAGTTAATTCCATAAAGAATTGGTTCTGTGATTCCTAAACAACCTGCTGGCAACATATGAATTGCATCTTTTTTAAGTTTTGAGTTTTGAGTAACTAAAATAACTCCTATTAAAGCTCCAACTTGAGCTCATACTGAAATACCCATAATCATGAATATTCCAGCTCCCCCTCTTTGAATATTATCTAAAATACCTACTATAATTAATCCCATGTGTATTCCAAAAATAACTGCTACTTGTCATATACCTATATAGAACCCTACACCTATTCCTAATGGAGCTTGTCCAATTCAATACATTAGAGTTCCTGCTAATGTTTCAATAACATTTCAAATTGGTAATAATATGAAAAATGAAGTTGGTACAATGACCATAACTAAAATAAAAGGTCTAAACATTAATTCTAGTGAAATTGGAATTCATGTTTTAATTCAGTCATTTAAATATTTAGCAGCAATTATTGCTCCCATTACAACAAACATTTTATTTGTCATGGCTGCAATTTTAACTTTTGAAATTCCATCTAAGACAGGGTTACCAGTATCTAAATCACCAAAGTTAATTAAAATTCATTCGTGACCCATACCACCTGATCCACCATCTAAAAACATTAATGGAGTTGACAATATAAGTGCAATGGATGCTGCTAATATAACATCAAATTTAAAATATTGTGCTGTACTAATTGCTATTGCAATTGTACCAAAAACTGTTGTTGTTTTAGCCATTATAAATAGTATAATTCAGCCTATAGCTGCATCTTTTAAAAGAACCTGATTACCGCTTGCTTGTGCTGTAATAACTATATCAGGCATTACATTGATTTGAACAAGTATACCCACAATTGCTTGAACAATTGCACAACCAACAATAATTGGTATAGTTTTTACCATTATTGATGCAAACATTCTAATAAATTGAGCGCCTTTACTTTGCTTTTCTTTATTCTCTGAATTTTCGGCTACAGCTACTGATTTTGCAAACTCATTTTGAGCTATAACTTCGTCTTTTAATTTATATACATCTTGTCCTATAACAACTTGTAATTCGTCTCCTTGTCAAATTGTACTTTTTACAAGTGAAAGTCTTCTTATTTTTTCTTCATTAACTAAATCTTTATTTTTAACCAAAAATCTTAAACGAGTCATGCAGTTATAAACATCTCTATAATTTGAAGGACCACCTACAAACTCATTTAACATTCTTGCTTCCTTCTGATATTTATTTTCAGCATAAAAAAATTCTTCAAAGTCTTTTTCATTCATTGAATTTGGATTAACTTTTTCAAGAACTTCTTCAATAATTTTAATAGTACAAATTAATTCGCCTTGTTTATAATTACCTTCTTTGAAATTAATAATTTCAATTTTTTTATCAAAAACAATAGGCGTTTCATTAGATATTTTTTCAGCTTCAACCATTTTAAGATCAACTTCAAAAAGTTCATCACCAAGTCTTACTTTTTTATCAAGTTCTAATTTTGTTTTAAAAGGTTTTCCGCCTAATTTAACAGTATCAAGTCCACAGTGAATTAAAACATTAGTGTCATCAATATCAAAACCATAAGCATGTTTAGTTTCAAAAATCATAACAGTTTTAGCTTCAACAAAAGGTGAGTAAAACTTATTTTTCTTTGGAAGAATGAGTAAACCATCACCCAGCATTTTTTGTGAAAAAGTTGGATCTGTACATTTTTCTAAAGATTTAACTTCACAATCAACTGGAGCATAAATTTTTATTTCCATATTTTCTATTCCTTTCTAGAATATTTTCCAATATTAATTATTTAAAAGACATATAATCAATATATTTTCGAAAAAATTTCTTTTTTGGAAAGTTTTAAGCTTTTTTATTATTTTTTAACACCTTACATACAAATAAAAAAGCGAACGTCTACTTTTTAAATACTATTTAAAAGTTCTTTTATTTGTTGTTTTGTTAATACCTTTTTTCTTTTTCAGATAAATAACTAACTAATGCTATAATTAATAAAATTCTAAAATGAAACCAATAAACAATAATGCACAAACAGATAAAAATTATATGTGGTTGTTGTTCACTTGTACGAACTTATTTATATGTTTTTTTAGCCATCAATGTCAATGAGATCATTCATGCAAGTGTAATTTAATAATTAAATTAAAATCAATATTGAAATTCTTGCAGATTCTGATGCTTGTAAACCAATTCTATATATAATTGCAAATAATCCAACTATTGAAGTTGTTATGAATTTAATATATAGTTATCAAATATATCGTTTTTTTTGTTTGCATATTATTTCTTTTCTATACGAGGCCAATTAAAACAAAAAAAATTACCAAAAGGTAATTTTCTAATTTTCATTTAATAAAGATTATTGAACTGCAATAACTGTTCCAGCTCCAATAGTTCTTCCACCTTCACGGATTGAGAATTTTGTTCCATCTTCAACAGCAATTGGTTTAATTAATTCAATTGTCATTTCAACGTTATCTCCAGGCATAACCATGTCTGTTCCAGCAGGTAATGTTACTTCACCAGTAACATCAGTTGTACGGAAGTAGAATTGAGGACGGTATTTGTTAAAGAATGGTTTGTGACGTCCACCTTCTTCAGTAGTTAATGCATAAACTGATGCTTGTAATTTAGTATGAGGTTTAATAGTTCCAGGTTTAGCTAAAACTTGTCCACGTTCAATACCTTCTCTGTCAACACCACGTAATAATGCTCCTACGTTATCTCCAGCTTCAGCAAAGTCTAATAATTTTCTGAACATTTCTAATCCAGTAACAACACATTTTTTAGCTTCTTCAACTAAACCAACGATTTCAACTTCTTCGTTAACTTTAATTGTTCCACGTTCAACACGTCCTGTAGCAACAGTTCCACGTCCTGTAATTGTGAAAACGTCTTCAACAGGCATTAAGAATGTTTTATCTGAATCACGAGTTGGAGTTGGGATGTATGCATCAACTGAAGCCATTAATTCTTCAATAGCAGCAACTCATTTAGCTTCTCCGTTTAATGCTCCTAAAGCTGATCCACGGATAACTGGTGCTCCGTCTCCATCAAAGTCGTAAGTTGATAATAAATCTCTAACTTCCATTTCAACTAAGTCGATCATTTCTTCATCATCAACCATGTCACATTTGTTTAAGAAAACAACAATTTTTGGAACTCCAACTTGTCTTGATAATAAGATGTGTTCACGAGTTTGAGGCATAGGCCCATCAGTTGCAGCAACAACTAAGATTGCACCATCCATTTGAGCAGCACCTGTAATCATGTTTTTAACATAATCGGCGTGTCCTGGACAGTCTACGTGTGCGTAGTGTCTGTTTTCTGTTTTATATTCAACGTGTGAAGTATTAATTGTAATTCCACGTTCTCTTTCTTCTGGAGCGTTATCGATATTTGCGTAATCTTTAAATTCTGCTCCACCTTTATCTGCTAAAACTTTAGTAATAGCAGCAGTTAATGTAGTTTTACCGTGGTCAACGTGTCCAATAGTACCAATGTTAACGTGAGGTAAACTACGGTCAAAAGCTTCTTTTGCCATTTTTGTATTTCTCCTTTATTTATATCTAGCGATATTAGATTTACTTTCTAGTATCTTTACCGCCCCCGTAGGGGCGTTTTTTATTCTTTTAATTAAGAATATTTTAACTTTTTACATCAATAAGTGCAATTATATATTACTACTTACCTGATTTTTTAATAATTTCTTCTGCAATAGATCTAGGTGCTTCAGCATAATGACTGAAAATCATAGTATAGTTTCCACGTCCTTGTGTGAATGATCTTAATTCTGTTGCATAACCAAACATTTCTGTTAGAGGAACTTTAGATTTAATTGTTTGTGCATTTCCTCTTTGTTCTGATCCTTCGATTAATCCACGTTTTGATGAAATGTTACCCATTACATCTCCATAGTATTCATCTGGGACAGTTACTTCAACGTTCATGATTGGTTCTAAGATAACTGGATTCATTTTTTTACATGCTTCTTTTAAAGCAAATGATGCAGCTATTTTATAAGCCATTTCGTTTGAGTCAACATCGTGCATTGATCCATCAACGATTGTTGCTTTAACATCGATCATTGGGTATCCAGCAACTACCCCGTTTGTAAGTGCGTTTTCTAAACCAACACGTGCAGCATTGATATATTCTTTAGAAACACGTCCTCCAGTAATTTTGTCAACTCATTCGAATCCTTTGTCAACATTTGGTTCGAACTCAATAACAACGTGACCATATGATCCACGTCCTCCTGATTGTTTAACATATTTACCTTCAGCTTTTGCTGGTAATTTAATTGTTTCACGGTATGAAACTTGAGGTGCTCCAACGTTTGTTTCAACTTTGAATTCACGTCTCATACGGTCAACAATAATATCTAAGTGTAATTCACCCATACCAGCAATAATAGTTTGTCCAGTTTCTTCATCAGTATATGTTCTGAAAGTTGGATCTTCTTCTGCTAATTTTGATAATGCTAATCCCATTTTTTCTTGATCCGCTTTAGTTTTTGGTTCTAAAGCTAATTGGATAACTGGTTCTGGGAATACCATTGATTCTAAAATAATTTCATGTTTTTCATCAACTAAAGTATCACCTGTTGTAGTATTTTTTAAACCAACAGCAGCTGCGATATCTCCAGCATAAACTTCTTCAATTTCGTTACGGTTGTTTGCGTGCATTTGTAAAATACGTCCTACACGTTCTTTATCACCTTTTGTTGAGTTTAATACATAACTTCCTTTTGTAAGAATACCTGAGTAAACTCTAAAGAATGTTAATTTTCCAACGAATGGGTCAGTCATAACTTTGAAAGCTAAAGCTGAGAATGGTTCATTGTCATCTGCATGTCTTTCTGCTTCTTCACCATTTGGTAAAATTCCTTTAATAGCAGGAACATCTAAAGGTGATGGCAAGTAATCAACAACTGCGTCTAATAATAATTTAACACCCTTGTTTTTGAAAGCTGACCCAGCTAATACTGGGAAGAATTCTGCACCAATAACCCCTTTACGGATTGCTTGTTTTAATTCAGGAATAGTAATTTCTTCACCATCTAAGAATTTCATCATTAATTCTTCATCATATTCAACAGCTGCTTCAACTAATTCACTTCTTAAAATTTCTGCTTGATCTTTTAAATCTGCAGGAATTTCAATTTCTTTAGCAATTTCTTCAGCTTTACCATCAAATTCGTAAGCTTTCATTTCAACTAAATCGATTAATCCTGTGAAGTTATCTTCAGCACCGATTGGTAATTGAATTGGAGCGGCTTTAGCTCCTAAACGGTCCCCGATAGATTTAACTGAGTAGATGAAATCTGCTCCAGTTTTATCCATTTTGTTAACAAAAACAATACGAGGAACTCTATAAGTAGTTGCTTGTCTTCAAACAGTTTCTGTTTGAGGTTCAACTCCTGATTGTCCATCAAGAACTGCTACAGCTCCATCAAGAACACGTAATGAACGTTCAACTTCAACAGTGAAGTCAACGTGACCTGGAGTATCAATTATGTTAAAACGGTTATTTTTTCAGAATGCTGTAGTTGCAGCTGAAGTAATTGTAATACCACGTTCTTGCTCTTGTGCCATTCAGTCCATTTGTGAAGCTCCTTCATGAGTTTCACCAATTTTGTGAATTTTACCTGTGTGGAATAAAATACGTTCTGTAGTAGTAGTTTTTCCAGCATCAATATGAGCCATAATTCCAAGGTTACGAGTATTTTCTAAACTAAATTCTCTTGGCATAATTTGCCTCCTATCTAAATAAAATAATTGTTGATCTTATCAACGGTAATGTGCGAATGCTTTATTAGCTTCTGCCATTTTATGTGTGTCTTCACGTTTTTTAACTGATCCACCCATGTTATTTGCAGCGTCAATGATTTCGTTTGCTAATTTAACAGTCATAACTTTTTCGTTTCTTAATCTTGCATAGTTGATTAATCAACGTAAAGCTAAAGTAACTTGTCTTTCATCTGAAACTTCAACTGGCACTTGATAGTTAGCTCCCCCAATACGACGAACTTTTAATTCTAAGTGTGGTTTAATGTTTTCGATAGCTTTGTTAAATACTTCAATTGGTTCTTCGCCAGTTTTTTCTTTAATAATGTCAAATGCATCATAAATGATTGTTTGAGCTGTTCCTCTCTTACCATCTAACATAATTTTGTTGATAGCACGAGTAACTAATTTTGAGTTATAAATTGGATCTGCTAAAACATCTCTTTTTTCTGCTCTATTTTTACGCATAGTTTTGACTCCTTTCTTGATTTATAAATTTGTGATACTTATTTGTGGTTCATCTCACGGTAGTTCTAAATTTAATTAGACTATTTTTTAGGTCTTTTGGCCCCGTATAATGAACGTGATTGTTTACGATTGTTAACTGCTTGAGTATCTAATGTTCCACGAATAATGTGGTAACGTACCCCTGGTAAGTCTTTTACACGTCCCCCACGAATTAAAACAACTGAGTGTTCTTGAAGGTTGTGTCCTTCTCCTGGGATATATGCATTAACTTCCATTCCGTTTGTTAATCTAACACGAGCGTATTTACGTAACGCAGAGTTGGGTTTTTTGGGTGTCATTGTAGCAACACGAGTACATACTCCTCTTTTTTGAGGTGCTGAAACTTTAGTTACTTTCTTTTTCAATGAGTTTACCCCTCTGTTTAAAGCGGGTGCTTTTGTTTTTCAAGTTTTAGCTTTACGGTTTGTTTTAACTAATTGATTGATTGTTGGCATTGTATTTCCTCCTTTCACAATTCCGTGTGTGTTGAACTCACATAAATAAATTATACACTTTATTAATGAAAAGTTCAAACTTATCACAACAAGTGTATATTTTTATATTATTTTTAATACTTCTAATAAAGTAATTATAATTTGTTGATTGCTAATTAAATCGGTTTGCAACTTATTTTTTTGTTTATTCTGTTTTATATAATTTAGTAAGTTTGTTAACAACTCGCTTTTTTGTTCAATATTGTATTTTTCTTCATTTTCAATCACTTTTTTTATCAACAATGAAATTTTATCTTCAGAAGTAATTATATAATCTTTGTTTTCTTGATAACTCACGACAAATAATTTGTAAAAATTCTCTTGAATAAATTCAGACATATCTTGAGGATTTTTGTAAAAGACGGCAAGTATTTTTTTGTAGAAAATAAGCTCATTTTCTAGTTGATTTAAAATCTTTTCAAAAACAACTAAGTTATATTGTTTAGAACTTTTAATCAATTTTATTAGTTCCTCTAATTGAGCAATATTCTCAATTCTCAAATTGATGTTTAAAAAGTTTTTAACATTACTATCGAATGAAAAAGCATCAAGCATTTTAAAACTCTGATATGATTTGTTAATTTGGTTGAAAATTATTTTTTCTATACTCATTTTAACTCCTTATAAAAGTGGTGCCATTACATTGTAAGCTTTAACCACGATTTTTTTTCAAATAGATAAATCTTTGTTGGGCATGAATTTATATTCAAAAGATTTTTTCATGTCATGAATCATTTTTTTAGTAATATCTTCATTTAGTCTATTAGATTTAATTAACGCCATTGTTTGTTGATCACAAAATAAAGCTCTATAGTCCAAGTTTGAACTTCCTGTAAATGATATGGAATCATCAAAGATATAAGCTTTTTCGTGAATAAATGTGTCATTCATAGAGTAAATCTTAACGCCACTTTCAAACATTTTTTTAGTTCAATGTTTTGATACTTCTAATAATAAAAACTTATCTGATCTTCCAGGTAACAAAATACGTACATCAAGTCCAGTTGAAGCAGCATTACACAAAGCATTAATAATTTCTGCCGGGGGTATAAAGTAAGGTGACTTTAATCAAATTCTATTTTGAGCAGAGTGGATTAAATTTAAAAGTAGTTCTAAACAAATTGGTCTTTCATGGTTTGGCCCGTCAGAAACAATTTGTATAAATTCATTTGTCGAAAAACGAGTTCTACTAACTTTACCAAACATAGGTTCAAGTTTTTCAATTTTGTTTTGTTTTTTGCCAGCATAAAAATTTCAATCTTTTTTAAAAATTAATTCTATTTCCTGAACACTTTCCCCGACCATTCTAATAGCTGAATCATTTCAAAAACCAAACACACCACTTTTATTAATGTATTCATCTGACATATTAATTCCACCTAAATAACCAATTTTTCCATCAATAGAAATATCTTTTCTATGATCTCTGTAATTTGCGTTTCATTTAACAAAAGGAAAATGAATAGGAGAATATGCTATTAAATTTGCACCTTCTTGTAATAATCTCTTTTTACTTTTTGTGAATCTTCCATAACTACCTAAAAAATCATATATGATGTAAACTCTGATTCCCTCATGCATTTTCTGAATTAATAAATTAGTCAAATTTTCTAAAAATTCACCCTCTGAAATTATGTAACAATTTATCAGAACATATTCCTTTGCAGTATTGATATCGTTTAATAAATTTGCAAAATACTCATTACCTGATTTTAAGTATTTGATTTCTGTATTTGCATATATACTTTCCTTTTGTTGTTCAAAAGTCATCATGAATGATCTTTTAAATTGTGGATTTTCTTGAGCAATTGCTTTTAAGTTTTCAATGTCATATTGAGTTTTATCTTGTAAAGCACTGACTGAATTTTTATTATATAAATAGTTTTTATTTTTTTTATATTTATAAACTCTTCCTAAAAATAAGTATGAAATAATTCCAAAAAATGGGATAAAAATTATGAATAATGCTCATCTAATTCTTGTTTCAATCCTTCTTTTTCTATTGCAAAGAACTACAATAGCTCATGCTATTGAAAATAAGTGTGTAATAGAAATAAAAAAAATAAAAGGCAAAGGTGTTGAAACAAAAAAGTTAAGACATAAGTTTATTGCTATATACAAGGCCCCACCTATGCTGTACATTGCAACTATTGAAGCTGTTGCTACAAACGGTTTTTTCATTATCAAGCACCTTCCTTAAATTCAAACATTTTGCTTTTTTTGGTTAATCATTTATTTACTTTCGAAATTATACTATTAAAATAAAATGGTGAAATTTCCTTTGTTGATTCACTTAATAAATCATTTAATTTTAATTTAAATAAAAAATTATTATAAGTGTTTATATTTGCTTCAAAATCTGATTCAAAATATGTTATCACATACATTGAAAGTAAGTAACCATATTTGTAAAAAGCATCAGCATTGTCCTCTGATATTTTTGAAAATATAGTGCCTATCTCAGAATAATAAAAATGTTTTCTTTTATTAATAATTTCATCAGTAAAGGTAGAAAAATTTTTTATATCATTGAAAACTTCTTTTTCAAAATTAACTTTAACAATACTTTTATTAGTAATTGTAGGCAGCAATGTTTCAATAATTTTTGTTATTTTTATTTTTTCAATTTTTATTTCTTTTGTTTCTATCTCATCTAAGTTTGTATAAAGTAACCTTGAATAAAGCACAATATGAATTATTTCACTAACGAATTTTCTTTTATTTTTTCCTTCTAAACTAATTAAGTTTAAAAATACTTTAAGTATTATATTTTCTTGAGCAAAAACAACTAATTTCTTAGCTTCTTTTTTACTTATACCATGTTCCATTAATCAATTATTTATTTCTCTACTTCTTGACTTAATGAAATGTTTTTGTTTTTTGATGCCTTTTGTAATTTTAAACATTGGAAAATCCCTTTATAGTCCTTTAATATTTTAATTTAATTATATTCTTTTATAATAAAAAAACACAAATAGCATTTTAGCTTTGTGTTCATTTTATTTTTGTCTAGAAAGAAGCGGGAACATGAATTTTTTATCTTTTAACCCTGTTGTAACTTCTCTTAAATATAAACATGAATGCAAATTCATGCCTGTTCTTATAAATGAATCGGTTTTTGTTATATGTATGCCTTCTTTAATGTCTGGCATAAAACCAAAATCAACTCTTTTTATTCCGTTTGGAACAATAATATTTAATAATTCTTCTAAATCGACGTTATGTGAGGAAAATGATCCAATAAAATCAAATACACCATTTTTAATTCTAAAACAAACAACTGTTTGTAGTGAAGGAATGTATCATAAATCATCTTCAAAGTATTTTTGAATATTATGGAATTTAACTAAGCTATCTCCCTTTGTATCCAAAATATTTGATTGTTTACTTGAATGCAAAATTGCCTCTTTCACTAATTCAAAATCATGGGAAACTGATAAATCTAGTTTAATAATTTTTGAAGATTCTGATTTTTCTTTATTGTTTCATGGAAGAAAAAATAAATATTCTTGTCTTCTTTCAAAACCTGATTTCTTTAAAATTTCTTCATCCTTAACGCCACAATATGAAATCAGAATATCAACCAAGTTAGAATATTTGTAAATTGCTGCCTCTATTAAAATTTCTTCTAGGTTTTCATCAAGGTATGCTTCTTTAACAAAAAAGTTTCCAACTTGAACTGCGCTACATTTTTCTCCACTAATGAAAACATCAAATTTTAAAATACCTAGCGCTGCTATAATTTCATTTTTTTCATTAACAATTGTAATAGGTGAAAAGTTTTCTAATTGCTTATCCTTAAACAATCACTTTTCAAAATTATTATTAGGTGATCTTTTAATTAAGTTGCTCAAATCTTGGTTGAAGTGTTTATTATCTTTGTGATCAAAAACAATATCATAAGTATCTCTCATGCGAACTTCTCCTTTTTATAAATTACTTATTAATTATATAACACTTTAGTGTTAAAAAGAATACCTAATAGTTGGTTAAATCTTCAATAAAACCTTTATTTTTGTAGCTTTAATTCTTTAATGACTATATCTGCGAGTGGATTAAATATAAAAACTTTTACATTTTTAATATCAGAGTTGCTTTCAATTAATCTTTTTTGAAGTTGCGCCTCATATTTATATTTATCTTCATAAGGTGATTTGCTAAATTTAAAAATACATAAAAACCAGTTATCATTTGATTTAAGCAGTAAATCTATTTTTCCATAAAAATTAATATCTGCCTCAACATTAGCTAAAAGTATATTCGCAACAGAATGATTAATTTTATTTTTATAAATAAATTTATTCAAATCATGCACAACTGATTTTGCTATGTTAATTGCAATTTTATGGTCTTCATTATTTTTTTCAAATTTTAAAGATTCAGATTTTCTTTGAACAACAGAATTAATAATTAATTCTTTAGCTATCTTATTTCTTAAAAATATTTGCTCTAAAACCTTTGAAGACGGACTTTGAATGAACGGAAATTCTTTTTGACATAATTGATCAATTGAATCAATATTTAAATTCTTGTTTTCGTCTATATAATAAGTTAAATTAAAATTAATATTTTCATAATCAATTTCTTTAACTAATTTTAAAACTAATGAATCTTGATCATATTCAAAATAATCAGAAATATCATTTATAAAATGTTTTGATTTTATCGAACTCATACTTTTGTAACAGAATTAAATATTTTTGATGGTTTAGCATTTAAAACTTCTTGATCAAAATAAACCTTAACATCTTTATTAAAGTTTTCTAATTCTTCCTTTGAATTTATTGGTTCATCACCATGTTTATTAACACTTGTAGAAAATATTGGTCCAGTTGAATCTAAAATGGATTTGATATCTTCTCTTACAATAAGTCTAACGGCGATATTTTCTAACCCATTAACTGTTTTAAAAATGACTGTTGTTAATTTTTCAAATAATAATTCACAAAATTCATTTTTTTCAATATTTAAAATATCAAGTTGATTGATGTCAGAAATTAGAACAATTAATGGTTTTTTTAAATTAGCGTTTTTTATTTCATTAATTTTTATTTCATTTTTTTTATTTCAAGCAGCAGATAATCCATATATTGTGTCAGTTGGCAAAATAATAACTTCATTTTTTTTTAATTGTTCACTTGCTTTGAAAATTTGATCTTTACTTAACATTTTTATTTCCTCTTTTTCTTTTTGCTAAAATTTCTGAAAATAAAATTTGAGCTCCAACACGCTTTTTAAATATAGTTGTTTTCATAATATTAAATCCAATGATTAAGAAAGAAGAAATCAATATTCCAAATAAAATAAGAGACTCAGCGATAATATTAATTATTTTTTCTCATGCAAAGTTTATGCTTACGTTTATATTATCCAAGTAGTATGCATCTTTTATTTGTTCATAATCAGTTCCTAAAATTGATTTAATTTTTTCAATGAAATCGTGACCCGAAGTATTACCATTTGCTTGTTCAAAATTTCAAGCTTCAACCAAATTACCAACTTGTACTTTTGAAATAATGTTCAGGCATGTAAGAAAAACTAAGTTAGCATAAATTATAAAGTATTGAGTTATAAATAAATTTTGTGATTTATTTTCCCCTCTAATTGAAACTGAGATAAAGTACATGAAAGTTGCCATTGTTGTGCCTAATCCTATAATTGGCAGAGAACAATATACAAAATAGTTATTTTCATATTTCAAAATGTTTGAAAATTTATCATCAGATAATGGATTTTCAATTCCATATCTTTTTAAAAGTTCTGGTAACACATGAACAGTTCTAGTTAACATAGAGGCTTTAGTTGTATCAAAAGAAATCATAATTACATAAATGAGTTGTGGCAAAATAATGCATCCTGCAGCAAACATAGTTCAGTTTGAAATGTGTTTATCTGAGTTTTTAAATATTCTTGTTAAAAATGCTTTCATTTTATTTTGACCTAATTCTTTTTTTCTGTTGCTTATATAATCAATGTATTTATTGATATTTAAACTTCCTGCTTCAACAATAACAGCATTTTGTATGCTTAAAGAAAGCATGAAAATAGCTATTATTTGAATGAACAATATTCATCAAACAGCATCTTCAGAAGCTCATTTATACGCTTGGTCTCTGTTAATAGTAAATTGTTTAGAAATCTCAGTAATAACAGAGGGAACTTCTTTAACAAACTGATTTTGAACTTGATCTATCAAAGATTCAAAAGTAAAAAACTCTTGAAATTTCGAAAATTCATATTGGGCTATTGATGACAATAAAGCCGCTATAATTCCAAACGAAATTACAAATACTCAAAAACTTGCTTTAACTTTATTATTAACTCCAGTTGCAGTTAAAAATGGTTTAAGTAAAATGAAACCAATTATTGTGGCAATGAAAAAACCTCACCCGATGTAAACAGGAGTTAGAATTTGAGCTTTAGATGGCAATTTTAAAAATAATGATAATTCTTTTCAATTATCAAAATATATTTTTAAGTTTATGTCAGTAAAAACAATTCAACTAAATATGTAAGTTGGTATCATAAGTACAAGAAAAATAAACATACTAAAAAATGCAACTTTGTATAAGTGTGCGTTTTTTTCTTGAACAGATAAAATTTTGTTTTTAATTCCAAAATTTAGTCTGAATTTATTTTTAAACTCAACCCTTTTTTTCATTTAATTCTCCTAATTTTTAATTATTAAATATCTTCAATTATTAAAGTAGTCTTTTTCAAACTTTCAATTATATTTTAAACCTAATTCTTTTTGTAAGAACATTTCTAAATGCTTTTTTTGTTTTCATCCAATTTCAAATACAAGAAGCGTTTTTTCTTCTGTTTTCATTATTACATCAATATTAGCTATAGCTTTTTTATAAAAGAATAAACCATTATCTTCTGCATATAATGCTAATTTTGGTTCAAATTTTAATGTTGTTGGATCAACGTCTTTATCATTAAAATCTATATATGGAGGATTACAAAGTAAAATATTAAATTTATTTTTATTTGCTATTAAAGAATCTAAAAAATTACTTTTTACAATTTCTGTTTTATTACTTAATTTATTTCTGACTATGTTTGTCTTTGTAACAGCTAATGCTTTTTTTGAAACATCAGAAAAAACTATTTTATTAATATTTTTATTATTTTCAAGTGCAACTGATATGCCTATGCACCCTGAACCAGAACATAAATCTAAAATATCCATTTTGACGTTATTAGATTTTATAAAATCATTTACAAAATCAATCATTTGCTCAGTTTCCATTCTTGGTATTAAAGTGTTTTTATTAACTATTATTTTGTGACCTCTAAAAATTTTATAACCTAAAATATAAGCTAAAGGTTTCCCTTTAGCTACACTTTTTGAAATTTTAATAATTTGTTTAAAATGTTTTCTTGATAATTCGTTATCCAATGAAAATAAAACTTCAGAATATTCTATTCTAGTCACAAAAGAAATTATTTCAATAGCGTCTGATTTACCAATTTTTTCATTTTTTGAAAGCAAGTTTAAAACAAATTTAATATTTATTTTATTCACTGTCTTGTATCTGAGCTTCAACCTTTTGACGTTGTTCGTCATTAACCAATGCAACTATGAAATCATCAATTTTTCCTTCCATAACTTGATCAAGTTTGTTTAAAGTTAAACCTACTCTATGATCTGTTACACGGTTTTGTGGATAATTATATGTTCTAATTTTTTCACTTCTAGCCCCTGTTCCAACTGCATTTTTACGTGTTGCATCAGCTTCTGCTTGTTGTTTTTCAAGTTCTGCTTCATAAATTCTAGCTCTCAGCATGGTCATAGCTATATCTTTGTTATCATGTTGACTTCTTCCATCTTGAGAAGCCGCTACTACACCAGTTGGTATATGAGTAATACGAACAGCTGAATCAGTTGTATTAACATGCTGACCACCAGCACCAGATGAACGGTATGTATCAATTCTTAAATCACTGTTTTTAATTTCAATTTCAACATCACTCATTTCAGGTAAAACAGCAACTGTTGCTGTTGATGTTTGAATTCTACCCTTTGCTTCTGTTTTGGGTACTCTTTGTACTCTATGAGCACCTGACTCAAATTTTAATTTTGAATAAACCCTATCACCTTTAACCATAAATGAAACTTGTGAAAAACCACCTGCTTCTGACGCACTTGCATCAAGCATAGTTATTTTTCAATTTTGAGTTTCAGCATATAATTTGTACATTCTTAATAAGTCACCTGCAAAAATGTTTGCTTCATCACCACCAGCTGCACCTCTTATTTCAACAATAACATTTTTGTCATCATTTGGATCTTTTGGTAAAAGCAACTCTTCAATTATTTTTACAATTGGCTCTACAGCATTTTCATTTTCTGATAATTCCATTTTAGCTAATTCAATCATTTCTGCATCTTTTTCATTACCTAAAATTTCTTTTGCATCAGAGATGGCTTTAATTATTGCTTTGTATTCAATAAATTTTTCTACAACTTCAATTAAATTTGCACGTTCTTTGTTAAGTTCTAACATTTTTTTAACATCAGATACAATTACTTCTGATTGCAAATCATTATCTATTTGTTCAACCCTCTTTTGCATTGTTTCCAACGCTTCATAAGTTTTTGGATTCATTTTTACCCCTTCTCTATTTGATAACAGTTTCTACATCTAGCTTCATAACTGTCATTACCATCAACTAAAATTAACGGTGAATTTCATTCAGCTGGTTTACCATCAATGATTCTTTGTGTTCTATTAGCGAAATTACCACATTTTTGACAAATAGCTGTCAATTTATCAACCATTTCTGCTAGTGGTAAGATTCTATCAACATTTTTGAATGGTTGACTTCTAAAGTCCTTGTCTAGACCAGTAACTATTACTATAATTCCTCTATCAGCTAGTTCTTCAATGTAATCAACTACTTCTTCATCAAAGAATTGAATTTCATCAATTCCTACCACATCAACTTTTTTTTCTAATATTTTTGCTTCTAGTTTTTCTTTCAATTCTTTTGTTGAATTTACTGGTATAGACGCTAATAATGTCCCTGCATGAGATGCTACTTCATTAACTGCATATCTTGTGTCTATAACAGGTTTAAAAGCAATTACGTTTCTTTTTGCAAATGCATGTCTACGTAATCTTTTTATAAATTCTTCTGTTTTACCAGCAAACATACAACCAGTAATTAATTCAACTCAACCTAATTGTTTTTGCTCAATTGTATCTCTATTTGGTATCATAACTATTTACTACCTTTTGTTATAACTGCATCTAAATCTTTAACAAGTTTAGTTATGTCTGATAATGCGTTTAATTTACATCCGCTGGCTAATTTATGTCCACCACCATCATATTTGTTAGCTACTTTATCAATTTCAAAATCTCTACTTCTAATTGATACTTTAATTTCATCATCAAGTTCAATAACCAACACTCAAATTTTAATTTCGTCAATTCCACTCATTGTTCCTAAAGCTGATTTAATTTGTTCATATGAGTATTTTCAAGGCTTTTGATCTTCTTTAGTAATTGTAATGTGACCTACACCTTTTTTTGATAAAACCAATTTTGAAAAGGCAAAGTTTGCGTACTGTTTTCTTTTCAAATCAGAAACAAATAATGAATCATGAACTTCTTTTAAGTTTGCACCATTTTCAAGTAAAACTTTAGCTGCATTAAAAGTTTTATAACTTGTGTTAGGAAATAAAAATCTTCCACTATCAGTTACTAATCCTTTATATAAATTTGATGCTGCATTTGAATTTCATTTTAATTTCATTGCTTCTGCTCATAATGTAATAACTTCTGTACACGCCATTGCTGTTTCATGAACAATTTCATTTTTTGCATAAGGATCTATGTTAACATGATGGTCTATTTTAAATGTTTCTATTGCCATATCGTATCTGTCAAAATCTAATCTTGCTTTTGTTGCTGTATCAACTGTAATAACTAAAGCTGATTTGATAAATTCATCTGATATTTTTTCTTCATAGAAATCTTTATTATCATCTAATCTATCTCCAGGAACAATAATTGTTTTTCCTGCGAAATTTTCTTGAATTAAATATGCTAGTCCCATTGAACTACCTTGCGCGTCTCAATCGGGTCTAATATGCTTTAAAATAATAATATTTTTATATTTTTTAATTTTTTTAACTAATAATTTATAATTTGTTTCTTTCATTTTTTTCTCCTTATATTATTGCTGATATAGAGCGTTCTTCAAAGTAAAGAACCACTTCGTTTTCTCTTTCAAATGTTTTATCTTCAGAATAAAAGTATATTTTGGTTTTATTTTTGGTTATACCAAAGTACATATTCTTGTCATGATATTTATTTGTCCTAATAATTCTAACATTTATTGGGACTGAATTATTCTCAATAAACTCTGTTGATACTTCTAAGGGGTTTATAAATATAAAACCATTATCATTAAATTTTTTAGTATTAACATTTCATAATCTATTTTCGACATCAATTAAATTTTCTGATTCTTTTGAAAAAGCAAAAACATTTGATTCACCTAATTCATTTTTACATATATTTACCAAGTTTTTTTCAAAAAATTCTTTTGTTGTTGTTTTTACTAATTCATCATTTCTTGACCAATAAATTTTTTTGTCTTTAGCCAAATCACTAATTGTAAACGTTTTAGAATGAAGGATAATAAATGATATATTTGGATAAAATTCATTTATCTTACTAATTGTTTCAAAAAGCATTTCATAATCCCTATTTGTTAGCAAGTGCAAGAAGTCCGAAATCACAATATTTTTTTTCCCTAGATTAATTGCTTTCAATATTTTTACATAAATCATGTTTAATGATGAAAGTTTGAAGCTTCCTTTTAAAAACCATTCAAAATTTATGTCTAAGTTTTTAAAGTTGCTTTCCATTCAATTTTCAGCTTGTCTTACAACTGGTACAATTTGCTTTTTATAATGCTTTCTAAGTGAGAGAAACTCGTTTTTATTTCCGTATTTGATTTCACCAGTTAAAATTAATTTATGATAATTGTGTATGTTAGAAATAATAAATTTTGTTAATAAATTTACTTCTGTTTTTATAAAACTAAATAAAAATTTCTTTTCAGTAGAGTTTTGATCATTAAATTTATCTTTAATAACTTTTTTTCAATTACTTAATTCATATGAAACTTCCTGTTGAACTTCTTTTGAAACTGAATATGTTTTGTAGAACTTATCCAATTCAAATTTAAACTGTGAGCTAATTGTTTTTTTTCTGAATATTAAGATAATACTTTCTAACCTTAGTTTGTTTAATCGAATGTTTAAAAACTTTAATTGTTTTTCAACAATGAATCTTGTTTGCTTATATTCAAATAGTGCTTTTCTCTTTCTCAATAGTTTATTGTTAGATTTTTTAGTATTGAACTCACATGTGCAAGAATCACGTAATTCATTTAATGACTCAATTTTGTCATAAAGAACTTGTACAAATTTAAATTCCATTTTTCTAAGTAACGTTTCTTTTTCTATGTCATATAAAGCTTTTGACAAAACTTTAACTTGCGGTGAAAATTCACTAAACATTTTTTTAGACATACTCTCATTTAGTCTTGATAAAATTTGATCTAAATTATTAATTATTTTTTCGTGTGATTCGTTTGAAAATTTAATAAATTTATTAATTGCTTCATCTATGTCTCTTCTAAGTTTTAAATCAGAAAGATCATTTTTTGAATCCAATAATGACAAGTAATCATATTTTTTTTCAGCGTATTTTATTCTAGCATTTCTTAAAAATTGTAAATCAGAAAGTAAAGAAAGAGCTAAAATTCATTTGGTAGGTATTAAACGTTCAAATCACGTATCTGTTTTAATATATTCTGTATGATGTTTAATAAAGTTTTTATTAATAACATCTTGATTATCCACTTGGTATCTTCCTGTTTTATTTTTTTGTCTTCCAAGAATAATTTTTTTGAAAGATTTTTGTTTTTCAGTTTCTAAATAAACATTTGTTATTTGTCCAGGTTTAGATTCAAAATCAACCTTTTTAAGTGTTTCTTTATTATTAGCAGGAGTGAAATTTTTGATTTTATATGGCATATTTTCCCCTTTCTAATTTTAAGCATTACATTTATTATATTTTAAATCATTTGGGGCTTTAATTAAACTAATTAACTAAATAAAAAACCACTATTGTGGTCTAAATTATTTGTTTTCTTTATTTTTTGATTTTTGATCTTCAGAATTTTTTTGAGCAGTAGCATTAATTGCTTCTTTTCTTGCAAATTTTGATTTAAATTGTTCAACACGACCTGTAGTGTTTGCAAAGTTTTGTGCACCTGAGAAGAATGGGTGACAGTTTGAACAAACGTCAATTCTCATTTCTTCTCTTTTTGTAGTTCCACAAATGAATTCATTAGCACATGTTGTACAAACAAATTTTGCTTCCTCGAAGTATTTTGGTTGAATATCTTTTTTTGGCATAGATGTATCTCCTTTCACACTATGTTTTCATATAGATACTTTTTCAGTACTTAAAAATTATATAACATTTTTATTTAAAAGAACAAATAAAAAACCGCTTTCGCGATTTTTTAATTAATTGTTAAGGATATTAAGCTTTACCTTTACATCCGAATCATTCTGTTAATTCGTTAAATGTTTCTTTTAATGCTTGGTATCCTGGGTTTAATAATTTTCTTGGATCAAATCCTTTTGTTTTGTCATCTAAGTCTTTTCCAGCTTCAATGTATTTTCTTGTTGCGTCTCTGAAAGCTAATTGTAATTCAGTGTTAACATTAATTTTTGAGATTCCCATTGAGATAGCTTTTTCAACTTGATCTTGAGGAATTCCACTTCCACCATGTAACACCATTGGCATTTTACATGCTGATTGTAATTCTTCTAAAGTATCAAAAGATAATCCTGTTCATCATTCTGGGTATTTTCCGTGAATATTTCCGATTCCGGCAGCTAACATTGAAATTCCTGTTTTTGAAATTTCTGCTGCTTGAGTTGGGTCTCCTAATTCACCGTTTCCAACAACTCCATCTTCTTCTCCACCAATTGAACCGATTTCAGCTTCAACTGAAATTTCGTGTTCGTTAGCAAAAATTAATAATTCTTTTGTTTTTGCTAAATTTTCTTCGTATGGTAAGTGTGATCCATCAAACATAACTGATGAGTAACCAGCTAAGATACATTTTTTAGCCATTTCAATTGATTGTCCGTGGTCTAAGTGTAATGCAACTGGTACAGTGATGTTTAATTCTTCTAATAATCCATTAACCATTCCTACAACAGTAATTGGTCCACCCATGTATTTAATAGCACCTTCACTTGTTCCTAAAATAACTGGTGTGTTTGAAGCTTGAGCTGCTTCTAAGATTGCTTTAGTTCATTCTAAGTTATTGATGTTAAAGTGACCGATTGCATATTTGTTTTCGTGTGCTGCTTTAACCATAGCTGTAGAATTAACTAATTTTTCATGATATAGTCTTGTCATTTATTTATCCTCTTTCTTTTACTTCTTTAAAATTATACAACTTTATAAGTTTTAAAAAAATAATTTTAATTTATCTTTTTGCAGTTCACTTAAATGTGAATGTTGTCAGTGTAAATAATCCTGCAAGAATTGCCAATGAACCTACTATTGGTTGTCAGCTTGATGTAAAACTATTCACAGCTCCTTGGAATGTTACTTGAGTTCCTTGCATACCTTGGTATGTTTCAGTTCATCCAGTTTTGCTAAATGAATACATATATAAGAATACTGGATATTTATGCGGGATAAAGTAAGTAAATATAACCATACCTTGACTTTTAAATAGAGACTCAGTTGGTAACATTATTCCAGATAAAAATATACTAAAAAAATATACCATCATTACAATTCCTTGTATTGACCCTGATGAATTTGCAATACCTCCAAAAAGAGTTGCTAGTGCAATTGATGTTGCACAAATTAAAATAATTGATAATAATAAATATCCAATTTTAATTGAAGAAAAAGCTTTTAAGAATGAGTTTGAATCACCTGTACCCAAAGCAATTATACTTAGTATTGCATTGAATGATAAAACAACAATATAAAAGAATATTCCTGCTAATAAATACACCAACCATATAGACCCTATAAACATGCTTTTTTTAACACCTGTTATATCAATTCTTTTTAAAAACACTGAGTTCTTTCACTCAACAATTGCAGGAGTAAGAGATGTTAAAACGGTAAGACATGGAAGAAGTGCATAATTAAATAATGTTTTTCCTTCTTTTCCAAAAATAAAGAAAAACATAACTGAGAAAAATATTGGAACAATAAGCATAAAAATAATACTTCTTGGTTCTTTGATAAATGATTTATAAACTAGCAATGTTAAATTTTTAAATATGCTTGATTGTTTTTTAAAATTAAATGTATCCATTTTTTTAAACATTATTTTAATTCTCCTTTAAAAAATAAATTCATTAAGTCTCTAACAGATCCATGTTTTTTTATTACTTCAGAAATCTTTTTATCAAAGAAAATTCCACCATCTTTAATTATTATTATTCGGTTACATAAAATTTCAACTTCTTCTGGGTGGTGAGAAACAAGTAATAATGTTTGTTTATATTTTTTAACATTATCTCTAAAAAAGTCTGTTATTTTGTATTGAAGTTCCATATCTAAACCAGTTGTTAGTTCATCTAATATAACAATTTTGGGATTATTCATGACAGAAATCATTGCATTAAATCTTTGTTTTTGACCACCTGAAAGTTTTTTTAATGGTGTTTTGATAAATTCTTTAATATCAAAAACTTCAGCAATTGTGTTTTCTCATTCTTTTGTAAATTTAGGATATATACTTCTGTAAAAAGCTAACATGTCTAATGGTGTTATTCCCGCTGGTCAATCACCTGTTTGTAATTGAATTCCAATTTCATTTTTAATGTTACCTTCTAAATTAATTTTTATTGTTCCCTTATCCGGATTGTTGAATTGAGCTATCATTTCTACTAAAGTTGTTTTACCACAACCATTTGCACCCATAATTGCTACTCTTTCGCCTTCTTTAATATCAAGGTTCAAATTATCTAATACAACTTTATTTTTAAATGCTTTTTTTAAATTACTTATTTCAATTATATTTTTCATAATGTCTCCTTTACATATAAATATAATATTAGCACTAATAAGATAAATAGGAATAATCAAAAAAAATAGTGTAGAATTAAAACAAATAAAAGGAGCAAATATGGAACTTAAAGTTGTTAGGCCTCAATGAGAGCATATAGAAGAAATTTTAAAAGCTTTAGAAGATTTTAAAAAATATCCAAACGATATTATTGATAACATTCAAGGTTCTTCAGATATACTTTCATTCGATAGAATTGAGGATTGATTAGAGTTTGTTCAAAAAGGTGTTGGGAACCCTGGGTGGATGCCTTTTTATCAATATATTGCGATAGATGAAAAAAATAAAGTTATAGGTTTCATTAATTTAAGACTTAAACTTAATGAGTATCTTTTAAATTTTGGTGGTCATATAGGTTATGGTGTAGTTCCTTCTCTCAGAAAAAGAGGGTATGCTACAGAAATGTTAAAACAAACCATAAAAATAGCAAAAAAAGAAGGAATAAATGAAATTTTAATAACTTGTTTAGAATCTAATATTGCTTCTGAAAAAGTTATTTTAAACAACGGTGGAGTTTATGAAGACTCTAAAGCTAATGGAGACAATATTATTAAAAGGTTTTGAATAAAATAAAAAATCTCGTAAGAGATTTTTTTATTACTTATTATTAACTATCGCTTCAACAAATCCTTTGAATAATGGGTTTGGTTTATTTGGTCTTGAAGTAAACTCTGGGTGATATTGACTTCCAACAAAGAAGGGGTGATTTGGCAATTCTACAATTTCTACTAATTGTTTTTCTTCGTAGATACCTGAAAATACTAAACCTTTTTCTTCCAATGGTTTTTTGTATTCATTATTAAATTCGTATCTATGTCTATGTCTTTCAAAAACTTCTGTACTTCCATAAAGTTTTTCAGCTTTAGTTCCTTCTTTAATTGTTGTTTTGTAAAATGCCCCTAATCTTAACGTTCCACCTAAATTTTGAACATCTATTCCCCTAATGAAATCAAAAATAGGGGCAGCACCTGAATGATCAAATTCAGTTGAGTTTGCTTCAGGTAAGTTTAATCAATCCCTGGCCATTGAAATAGTTGCAATTTGCATTCCTAAACAAATTCCTAAATAAGGTACATTATTTTCTCTAGCAAACTTAGATGCTAAAATCATTCCTTCAATCCCTCTATCTCCAAAACCACCAGGAACTAAAATACCTTTTGCATTTTGTAAGACATCTTTATAGTTTGATTCATTTAATTTGTCAGCTTGAACTCAATTTATTTTTAATTTTCTTTTAAACTCATAACCTGCAATTTTTAAAGATTCGATAACTGATAAATAAGCATCTTGCAATTCAATATATTTTCCTACAAATGTAACTTCAAACTCTTCGTTTGATGCCTTAATTTTTTCACAAAATTTTGTTCAAGAGTCCATATCTGTTTTTTTAGTTTTAATTTGTAATTGATCTAAAACTAATCCGTGTAAGTTTTGTTCATACATTTCTAATGGAACTTCATATATTGATTCTTTGTCAATAGCGTCAATAACATTACTTGTAGGAATATTGCAAAATAGTGATATTTTTTCTTTAATTTCTTTTGAAGAATGTTTATCAGTTCTTTGAACTATAATGTCTGGTTGAATTCCTAAACTTAATAATTCTTTCACAGACATTTGAATAGGTTTTGTTTTGTATTCTTTTGATGCGTTTAAATATAAAAGCAATGCTACATGAATAAATACAACATTTTCCTTTCCTTGCTCCATTCTTATTTGTCTAATTGCTTCAATAAATGGTTGAGATTCAATATCACCAACAGTACCACCAATTTCAGAAATAATAACATCGGCTCCAGAAGATTTAGCAGCCTGATAAACTTTATTTTTAATTGAATCAGTAATGTGAGGAACAACTTGAATAGTTTGTCCTCCCCAATCTCCACGTCTTTCAGCATTAATTGTTTCCAAGTAAATTTTACCTGCTGATGTCGAAGACATCTTTGTTAATTTCTCATCAATGAATCTTTCATAATGTCCTAAATCTAAGTCTGTTTCTCCTCCATCATCAGTAACAAAAACTTCACCATGTTGATAAGGACTCATTGTTCCAGGGTCCACATTTAAATATGGATCAAATTTTTGCATAAACACTTTTAATCCACTTGCTTTTAATAGGTTTCCTAATGAACTAGCTGTAATCCCTTTTCCTAAACCTGAAACTACCCCACCTGTTACAAACACAAATTTTGCCATAAATCTATCTCCTTCTTCTTAAAAAAATAAAAAAGTTGCTAAAACATAAAAGTCGCAACTTTTCTTTAATTATTACATATTTTCGTCTTCATCTTCATTATAATAGATTGAAGTTGAATCGTCTTCTTCCTCTTCAACGAATAGATCATCATAAATTTCAGGATTTTCGTCATCCTCATCTTCTGATATTTTATCTTCTATCTCATCATCAGTTTCAATTGTTTTATTTTTAATTGGTTTTGAGTCAAACTTTTTCTTAACATCTTCAATTTTTGAGTCATCGCTTAAAGCTCACTCGCCTTTAGTAGAAAGAGCAAATCTAACATCAAGAACTAAATCACTATATAAATCTGCAATAGCTTCATTTTCATCATTTTTATGATTGATTGCTTTATCTTTAATTGCATCTCAAATAGCCATTAATTTCATTGGATTCTTACGTTTTTTTAAAACTTGGTAAACTAAATCAATATTTGATAAACTTTCCATTCTATTCACCCTTACTTTCTATTTTTACATTACTTCTTTTGGGAAAAAGTATTTTTTAATTGTTTTTTCATCTTCAATATATTTAACTGTATTAGCTAATAAACTAAATTTGGTTAATGATTTCACCGTGTTGTTTTTATCAACTATATATATAGTTTGATCTTTGCCATCAATTTCACCGTCTTTATAAATACTTGGTTTTTTGAATTTTGGCTCGATAAAGTAATATTTTGTTTCTTTTCCTTCTTCTTTTAATAAAGTTTTAATTTCCCTTATTTTAAATTCATCAGCTTCCTTTAATTTTAAGAAATTTCTATTAATTAATCTCTCTGATAAATCACTAAGAATATGATCGTTTTCATTCTGACAACTTTTCATGATATCAATCATTGTAAAATCATCTAAAATTAAGTATAAATCTATCGGAATATTTTGTCCATTAAAAATATAACTAAAATAATTTTTTATTCTTTGGTCATTAAATTCATATCCTTTTTTGTTTAAATCAACTATTCTTTCAAATCAACTTATAAGTGTTACATCAAACCCTGTTGATATTTTATGCTCATAAACTTGTTTGTACATATGATATCTTCCAAGTAAATAAGATTCGATTGCATGAATCGTTTTTTTTGGAAAAACAATCTTATCATCTACGATTCTAACACTTCTAATTAAAAACTCTGTATCTAATGAAGCGTAGTTAACACCACAGTAATATGAATCTCTCATTAAGTAGTCAATTCTATCTGCATCTAATTGACTACTTACTAAAGAATTTAAAATTTTATTTGGATGTTTTCCTTCTAATATAGCAATTATATCTTCTGGATTAACTTTATGTTTTTTTAATATTTTCGAAATATTTCCTTTTGGATTTCTAATTATGTCAGCACTATATTCTTCGTGACTTCTCTTACTTATTTTTTCAAATGTATGAGAAAATGGTCCATGTCCAATATCATGCATTAATCCTGCAAGTAAAACATTTATTTTATCTTTTTCAGATATTTTAATAAAATCTGGTGATTGAAGGAATTGTGAAATTATATGATAAACACCAATACAGTGTGTAAATCTTGTATGTGATGCTCCTGCATAAGCAAATTGAGCACCACCTAGTTGAAGTATTCTTCTTAAGCGTTGCATTTCTGGGGTATTAATTATTTCCATGAAAATTTCATCATGTATAAAATATCACCATGCACACTATCTCTAAAAACTTTTTCCATACTAATACCTATTTAATTTTAGCAATATTTGCTAAAACCTTTTCTTTTCCCAATAAATAAATAACATCTGCTAATGAAGGCCCATGTTCAGAATTTGAAGCTGCGATTCTAATTGGCATGAATAGTTCTTTGCCTTTTTTGTTTGTTATTTCACTAACTGATTTAATTAATAATTTAATAGATTCAACTTCTCAATTAGATATATCATTAATTTGATTTTTAAATTCTTCAATAACTTTTTTGTTTTCATTAATTGATTTTAATACTTCAAGAGTTTCATTCGAAATTTCCATGTCTTTAAAGAATATTGACAAGTGTTTGTTAATTTGTTCAGCAAATTCTAATTCTTTTTTAAATAATAATAAAACTTGATTTAATCATTCTTCTGTTTTTAAAGATATATTGAATTCATCTTTGTTGATGAATTTTTTTGTAAATTCTAAATATTGTTCTTCAGTCAATGCTTTCATATATTGAGAATTTATTCACTTCATTTTTGTCATATCAAATGTTGAAGGAGATTTACTAAAACGTTTATCATCAAACATTGCAATCAATTCTTGTTTAGTTAACAATTCTTTTTCTCCAACAGGTGATCATCCTAGTAATGAAATATAGTTGAACATTGCTTCTGGTAAATAACCTTGGTTTTTGTATTGTTCAATGAAGAATAAAGCATTACCACTTCTTTTTGATAATTTTTTACCTGTTGAATCAACTATTAATGACATGTGACCAAACTCTGGAGTTTTTCATCCAAATGCTTGATAAATTAAAATTTGTCTAGGAGTATTTGAAATATGTTCTTCTCCTCTTAATACATGAGAAATTTCCATATCAAAATCATCAACTACAACAGCAAAATTATATGTTGCAATTTTATTAGTTTTTAAAATAACAAAATCACCTAATTCTTTTGAATCAAATGTAATGTCACCTTTTATAAAGTCCTTAATATTTAAAACAGTTTCTGGGACTAAGAATCTTATTGAAAAATCTTTATTTGATTTCAAGTTTGATTGAATTTCAAGTTCACTTAGTTTTGCACATTTACCTGAGTATTTAGTTGCTATGATTCCTTTAGTAACTTGTTCTTCATAATCTTTTTCTAACTCTTCAGTTGTACAAAAACAACGATATGCTTTTTTTTGAGAAATAAGTTCATTAGCTAATTGTTCATATCTTTCAAACTTTTGTGACTGCATATATTTACCATATTTAGAATCACCCGGTTTTAAAAAAGATTCATCTGCATTTATCCCTAATCAATTTAAATTTTCAAATTGTGACTCAATGGCTCCATCAACATTTCTTTCTAAATCAGTATCTTCTATTCTTACAATAAAGTCTCCATTATAGTGTTTAGCAAATAAATAATTCATTAAAGCTGTTCTTGTATTCCCAATATGTAAAAAACCTGTTGGTGAAGGTGCATATCTTAATCTAAACTTAGTCATGTATTCTCCTTTATTTTCAAACTTTATTTATTTTACCAATTTTTTTATTTTTTTGTTTTCTTTTCAGCTTTTTGCTTTTCAACTTTGTTTTTTTGTTTTTCAACTTTATTAGCTTCTTTATCGGCTTGTTTTGTTTTTTTACTTTCTTCTTTTAAATTTTTATTTTCTATTAATGTTTTTAGTTTTTTTTCTGAAATTAATTCAGTTCCTTCATCAAATAATAATTCATCTTTCGCTACAAGTGTGGCTGCAAAAACTCCTCCAGTTACATTAGTTGCTGTTCTACCCATGTCAAATAAACCATCAATTGCTCCAAAAATTGCATATACAGGGGCAAAGAATGTTCCAAAACCAATTCCATTTAAAACAGCTGATGTAACAACTGTTGCTGTACCAGGTACACCAGCAATTCCAATACTTGCTACTATTGTTGTGAATAATCCTAAAATAAAGAATGCAAAAATATTCATCTCAGCAACCGTTGCTGATCCTGTATATAAAACAGATGTTATTAGTCCGGCTTGAACTCCTGCACAAGCTACTAATCCAAGAGATGTTGATAAAGGTGCAACAATACTTGTTACTTTATCTTTAATTTTCATTTCATTTGTTAAAGTGTCAATTGTAACTGGCAATGTTGCATTTGATGATTGTGTTGAGAAACCTTGGATTAAAGGTTTTCATGCATTTTTTCATCATGCTTTTACATTTATTCCTGATAAAAATAAAATTAATGTCATAAATCCTAACATAATTATTAAACCTAAATATCCAACAGCTAATATTAAACCAATAGATGCAAGTGCTCCTATTGCTCTAGTTGTAATTGATGTTGTTAGCATAGCCATTACTGCTAATGGCATTATTTTCATAAATGTCATTAATATAGACATAACTATATCTCAAGCTCTGTCCATGAAGTTCATTAAATTATCCATTGACTCAGGATGTTTTTTCCTTACAAATGTTGTAGCATATCCAATTAAGGCAGCAAGAACAATAACAGGTATAATTGCTGTTGCTGATAATGTAGCAACAAAATTAGATGGTATATACCCTCAAATTATTTCTGGTAATGCTTTAGAGTCTGTTCTTCCAGAACCGCCAGGTATTTGTTGATCAAAATTTAATCCCTTTCCAATTTTTAAAACATATCCTATTCAGAAAGTTATTGTGAAAGCTATAGCAACGTTAATTAATAATATAGCTATAGCTTTTCCTGATATTCTTCCCAAACCCTTACTTCCAGGTTTAGCAACAACTCTAAAAATTGCAATAAATACAACTGGTATTGTAATTAGTAAAATACCATTAATAAATATTTGTCTTAACATTGATGCTCATGTATTGAATTCAATTATTCAATCAATCCCAGATTTGATTTCTGGTGAAAAAGAAATTGCAGAAATAAAAGCAAGATTTTCACCTTTAGCATCTTTAAATAAAGATAGTTTTGTTAGACCATTTACTACTGCTTCATATCCTTCTATTCCGATTATTGTTTTTATTTGAACATAATTACCTTTTATTTCATCCATTCCCTGAAGATTTGGTTTTTGAATATAATATTCTGAAATATCTAATCAGTTACCATCAACTAGTGCCCAAGCTGATTTTCCATCATGTGAAAATCATGAACCTCCAGGGAAACCTATAATTGCTTGAATAACTATACCAAATATCAATCCTATACTCATTCCAATTAAAATTCTGTATACAAACTTAATTTTTATTTGTTTCAATCCATATCAAAACCCACCCATTAAACCAAAAAACAATACAATCGCTAAAAGTGATTGCCATGTGCTTATGCTTAAAAAGTTTTGAAGAAAAGTTTCTTTAAAACTACTTAATAACATTTTTATATCCTCTTTTTTTCATTATTTATTTTATATTAATTTACTTATAGCAATATGAATAATATCTGTTGTTCGTGAAAATGGTGGAGAATATGGTAAATCAATTTGCTCTAAAGCTTCATCCACTTTAGTCTTTGCTCAAATTAATCCAACAAGTCCATAAATTCTTAAAACAGATTTATTTTTACCTATCATTTGTGCGTTTATGATTTCTTTTGTCTTCAAATCAATAATTATTCTTAATCATAAATCTTCTTGACCACTTACATAATTAGTATGATCTTTATCATTTATTAATACTTCTTTTGTTTGTATGTTGTTCATTTCAATAAACATTCTATTTTCACCAGTTCTTGCTAGTTCTAAGTCAAAAAACCTTATTATTGTTGTTCCTAATGCTCCAACGAATTTACTAGATTTATTTTCATTTATATTATTTGCTATAATTTTTGCTTGTTTGTTAGCAACAGTTGCTAGGTAAAATGTTCTTGTGTTTTTATATAAATAACTCAAACTACTACAACAATCTCCCCCTGCATAGACATTTGGAATATTAGTTTCACAATATTCATTAATTTTAATAGCTCCATTTTTTTCTAATTCCAATTTTGAATCCTTTAAAAAATGTGTATTTGGTAAAACACCAATACTTAAAATAACAACATCACACTCAATAATTTCACCTTTTATTGTTTTGGCTGCACAAACTTTATTATTTGAATCTTTTATAAATTCGATTATTTCATTTTCTTTACATAGTTTTATATCTTGTTTAGTAATTTCACTTTCAACTAATTCAGTAAACTCTTTATCAAATAAATTTTTAAGCACACGATCGGCCTTTTCAATGATTGTTATTTTTGCTTTTGTTGCGTGTCTGATATTTTCAACCATTTCAAGCCCTATAAGTCCTGATCCTATTATTAGCACTTTACTACTATCAGTAATAGTGTTTTTAATAATTATTCCGTCCTCTTTAGAATTAACAGTAAAAATATTCTTAGCATCAATATTCTTAATATCTGGGATTATAGGTTTAGCTCCAACAGCAATTACCAAATTATCATAAGTAATTTTTTCATTTTCAAATGAAATGACTTTATTATCAAAATCAATATTTTTGACTTTAGTTTTACTTAATACAGAAATTCCTGATTCTTCAAACTTTTCAATTTTTCTTGCAATTAATGTTTCAGGATTTTCAAAATTGTGACCTACATAATATGGGATTCCACATGCGCCCAATGAAACATATTCTTTATCTTGAATAACAATTATTTCGCTTTCATGATCTAATCTTTTAAGTTTAGCAGCAACACCCATACCAGTTGCAGAACCACCAATAATAACAGTTTTCATTTTTACTCCTTTTTTGAAATTATTTATATTATAGTCTTATTTTTAAAAAAGTAAAAAGTTATGATAAAACTATAGTTTTAATTTAATAATATATATAGTCAGAAATTTAAAAAAAGCGATTTTAGTTGAAATTTTTTCTTGAAAAGGTTTTAATTAATCAATGAAAGAAGTGTGAATATGACAAAATATTTAGTATTACTTGAATCACCATCAAAGGTTGACAAAATAAAACATTACCTTACAAAAAACTTTCCAGAGGATTCTTTTGAGGTTTTAGCTAGTGGTGGGCACATTAATAAAATCGCCGACTCAGGGCCTTGAGGTTTAGGTATAGACCTTCAAACAATGACACCAACTTTTAAGATTGAAACAACCAAGAGAAAAAATGTTTCTGAAATTACTAAAGCTGGAAAAAATGCTGACAAAATAATTCTTGCTTCCGATCCTGACCGTGAAGGAGAAGCAATTGCTTGACACCTTGCAAATTTGTTTACAAAAGATAACAAGGAAATAAAGAGAATAACATTTAATGAAATTACTGAGAGTGCTGTTGTCAAAGCTTTTGGTGAAATGAGAGAAATTGATTTGGATTTAGTTAATGCGCAATTATCTAGACAAATGCTAGATAAAATAATTGGGTACATGGTTTCTAATTCTTTGCAAAAAAGTACTGGATTATTAAGTGCTGGTAGGGTACAAACTCCAGCATTAAAAATTCTTGTTGATCGAGACAAAATTATTAAAGCTTTTGTTGAAACTATTTACAAAAAAATATTTGTTGTTGACCAAAAACAAAATGTTAAATTATTTTTATATAAAGATGATAATAACCTAGTGGTTAATGATCCAAAAAACTATTACATATCTGAAGAACAATCAAAAGTTATTAAAAATAACTTAGGCGTTGAATACAAGTGTACAAAATATAAAGCTAAAGAGTTTGAAGTTAGAAGTTTCAAACCTTACTCTACAGCAAGTTTATTACAAGATGGATTTAGTAAATTAAGAATGAGTGCTGCTCAAATTACAGTTGCTGCTCAAAAACTTTATGAAGCTGGACTTGTTACTTATATAAGAACAGACTCAAATAGATACTCAAGTGACTTTGTCGTTGAGGCTAAAAACTTTATTAATAAAAATTTCAAAGGTGATCTTTTTAAAGAAGCTGTTACAATTAAAATACAAGCTAATGCTCAAGAGGCCCATGAATCAATCAGACCAACTGATTTAAATCAAAGACCTGAAAACATATCTTCTCAAATAGAAGATAAAAATATGATTAGACTTTATAATTTAATTTGGTGAAATACTGTTAAATCATTAATGAAAGGTCCAAGTGGTTTCTACCATAATTGAACTTTCTGAAATAATGGTTATGAATTTAAACAAAGTTGAAAAGAAGTTTTAGATTTAGGATATAACAAATTAGATAAATCAGAAACCGATGAAGATATTGAATTAGACGAAAATGATGATGAGATTTTAAATGATGATGAAGTTAAACCTCCTTTTGAATTTAAAGAAAATTATGTATTTACTATAGGTAAAGAAGCAATTGTTACTGAAGATGCTAAAACTTCTCCTCCAAGGATGTTTAACCAAGCTAGCCTTGTTAGAGAATTGAAAGATTTAGGAATTGGCAGACCTTCAACTTATACTCCAACTCTTTCGAAACTGAAAGAACGTGAATATGCTATACCTCATAGAGGTAAACCTTTTGAAGTAACTGAAAAAGGTTATCAAGCAGAAGAATTTTTATATGAAAAATATGAAGATTTCTTTAATGTTAATTACACTGCTAAAATGGAACAAAATCTTGATAAAATTGCTGAAGGAAACTTTGATCATAAAGATTGAATTAAATCTATTTATGAAGAACTTAGTGAATCAGTTAAAGCACAAATTCAAGAAGCAAAAACTAGTGACATTAAATGTCCTAGATGTCATGAAGGTAGTCTAGTATTTATTAAATCAAAATTTGGTAGAGGAAGAGGTTGTTCAAACTTTACTACTACAAAATGTGGATACCGTGAATATGAACAAAAAGACGGTTCTTGATTAGAATATGTAGCTAAACCAAAAGAAGAAAAAGAAAAGGCAAAGGATTAATTCTTTACCTTTTTTATTACGATTTTAAAATTGAAAAAATTTCTTCTTTTTCTTTTAATGCATTTTCCAGTGTTTCATCATCTATTAAATAAATTTGCTTGTTAATATTATTACAATTTATTACAAAATAATTTTGCAATTCAAAATTTATAAATTTAACTTGTTTAAATCTTTCTTTCAACAATTCGTTGTATAAAACAACTTGTAATGCTTCTTTATTTTTAGCAAGTAACTTTGTTGTTTTAATGTCACCAATCACATATTTTTTTAGTTTTGAATTAATTAATAATATATCCAATGTACCAACATATTCTTTACCTATCATTGATAATTCACTTATTATTTCTCATCCTTCTGTCTCAGGATATTCAGCCATTATTTCATTTAAAACTCATATTAATCAGTCTTTCATTTCAGCATGTGAATAAGCTTTACAACAACTTTTTTCAACTCCATTATTTATGAAATCTTCAGCAATTTTATGCAAATGAAGCCCTCTAGTTATTCCGAATTCAAGTATTTGTTTTCCTTCTGGTGTTTCGGCAAATGATGTATCAAAAACATGATGGGGTAATAAGTCGATTAACTTAGTGACACTTGGCTTTTCTACCTCTATTCCATCTAAATAATATTTATGTGTTTTTTCATCAATAAACACATTATTTTTTAAAATTTTTTCAACTTTTTTCATGCTCTACCACCTTAAAAACTTATTATACAAAAAAGAATAAATTATATTTAACATTTGAATGTTAGAAAAATTAACTAACCAATTAATTTAATAATAACAAAAGATTAAAATTAAGCGGCAAGTATTTTATTTTTTGAATTTTGATTTTACTCATTTTATTATTCAAAATCCTTCATTAAGTTTAGTTGGTAATATTAAATTTAGAATAATTCCTGTAAATGCTGCCAATCCTAATCCTGGAAGATTGAATGAACCAATGTCTATTCCTTCACCAAGCACACTAAGAACAACTCCTATTACTAAAACAGTTGCTGAAATAAATACATTTCGCATATTCATAAAGTCAGTTTTACTTGTAACCATAATTCTTACACCATTTATACTTATAAATCCAAACATGATCATTCCAACACCACCCATTACTGGTTCTGGTAGCATAGATATTGTTTGGTTAACTGGCGCAACAAATGATAATATAATTGCTATAACAGCAGCCCCACCTGTAACTCACACAGACGCAACTTTTGTCATACCTACAACCGCCGTATTTTCACCATATGTTGTATTTGGTGGTCCACCAACTATACCGTCAAATACAATTGAAATACCATCTGCAATTAATGTTCTATGAATACCAGGGTCTTTTACAAAATCCTTTTTAGTTATATATCCCATAGCTATATGATCACCAATATGTTCAGCCATTGCAATTATTGCTAATGGTGAAATTGCTAATATAGCAGGCAAAATATTTTTTGCTTCTTGTTTTCATAAAGGTTTAAACGAAGGATATCACTCTCACTGTGAAACATCAGTTATTTTTGTGGTATCTATTAATGCTGAATTTTTCATTGAAAAATGAATTATTAAACTTAACGCAAAACCTGACAAAATACCAATCATTACCGGTATAACTTTTGCTATACCTTTAGCTTTTAATGTAACTATCACTGTTATCATAAAAGTGAACAAAGCAATTAATGCAGCAATTCATTGTTTATAACCCTTTGCTGCCTCAGTTCAACTTTTTGAACTTGTTATTCCTGCGTTAACAAGTGCTGATGGAGCAGCACTTAATCCAATAACCATTATTAAAGGCCCTATAACAATAACTGGGAATATTTTTTCAATAAAATCAGTGCCCAAATAGTAAACTAATATTCCAAATAAAATATAAATTAGTCCTGCAACCATAATAGCCACAAATACTGAATTTCCATAAGCTTGATAATTCATTCCAATTGCTGTCATATAAGCAAACGAACTTCCTAAATACATTGGAACTTTTGCCTTAGTAAGAGCAATATAAATTAATGTACCTACCCCTGAACAAAATAAAGCCATTGATGATGTCATAACAATCTCACCTGCTAAACTATTAATAATAATTGGCACAAGTACTGTTGAACCAAACATTGCAAATACATGTTGAATTGAAAATATAAATCACTGACCATAGCTTTTAGGTCTTTCTCTAGGTTCTAAAACCAAGCCAATTTCTTCTTGTTTTACTTCTTGCATTTTCTCCTCCTCTTTCCGTTTTTACAAAAAAAATAATCGTCTATAAAAGACGATTATTTGGTTGTTAAAAACTTATTTATGATTATTGACGGCTTATTGTGAATTACTGTAATTAACTTTTTCATAATAACCTCCAATAAATCCTAAAAATTATTATAGGTTATTTAAATAAAAAAATCTATATTCCTGTTGAATTTAATTGAATTTGTAATTCCTTATAGTTTGGACAATATCTTTCAACGAAGTGCCAGAACTCTTTTGAATGATTTGGATGCAATATATGAGTTAATTCATGGATGATAACATAACTAATAATTTCATCTTTAAAATGTAATAATTTAGTATTATACGCAATTTTTAATTCTTTTGGCAAACAATATCCTCATTTTGCTTTCATTAGCTTAACATTAACATTTCTAAATTGAACATTCATTTTTAAACTTCAATCTATTGTTCTTGATATAAATCAGTTTTTATAATGCTTAGCTAATATGCTGTATAGTTTTTTAATTTGTTCTTCTTGATCAAAATAATTTTTCATATAAATTTTATTATTTTCAATTTTTGATCTCGTTAAAGTTTCATCTATTATAATTTCCATTTCTTCATCAAATATTTTAACTCAAGGTTTTAATGTATTTAAATCATACACTGAGGCAATTATATGTTGATTTTGAACGGAAACAATTTTTGAAATATTTTTATATATAATTTTTTCAACTTCTCAGTCAGGAGTATTAAGTGGCGCGCTAATTCTCACTTCACCTTGCACAACCCTTAAAATGATGTGTTTTTGTTCCTTATATGTAATAGTATAGTTTAGATTATTACCTTGATATGACAAGGTTTTTTTCATTTTTATACTAGACATTAAATTTAAAGAAACAAACATCACCATCTTGCATTACGTAACCTTTACCTTCAAGACGCATTTTACCAGATTCCTTAACTTTCTTTTCGTCACCTAATTCAATTAAATCTTGTACATTGTAAATATCAGCTTTAATAAAACCTCTTTCAAAATCAGTATGAATAACTCCTGCACATTGAGGTGCTGTTCATCCTTTTTTGTATTGTCAGCTTCTTGCTTCTTGGGGTCCTGCTGTAAAATATGTTTCTAAGTCTAATGCTTCATAAGCAGCCTTAATAACTTGCTCTAATCCTGAATATTTAACTCCCAAATCATTTAAAAATTCTGCTTTTTCTTCAGGAGTTGCTTCACTTAAATCTTCTTCAATTTTTGCACAAATTTTAACTACTGAGGCATTGTTCTTAGAAGCAAACTCTTTAACTTGTTTAACATAATCATTATCTTCCATTAATTCGTCATCATTAACATTGGCAACATAAATAAAAGTTTTAGCCGTTAAAAATTGGAATCCCTTAAGAATTTTGTTTTCTTCTTCATTTAATTCTAAAGTATTTAAAAGTTTATTTTGTTCTAAACAAAGTTGAGCTTTTTTTAATACTTCCATTTCTGCTGCAAAAGTTTTATCTCCACCGCGAACTTTTGGAGTGATTCTTTCAATACGTTTTTTTATAGTTGCTTCATCAGATAACATTAATTCTAGATTAATGATTTCGATATCTCTAATAGGATCAACATTCCCTTCAACGTGAGTAATGTCTTTATTGTCAAAACATCTAACAACTTCACAAATAGCATCAGTTTCTCTAATGTTAGCCAAAAAAGCATTACCTAAACCTTCACCCTTTGAAGCTCCAGCAATTAAACCTGCAATATCAACAAATTCAATTGTTGTTGCTATTTTTTTCTTTGAATTAAAAATTTCATTTATTTTATCTAATCTTTCATCTGGAACTTCAACAACTCCCACATTAGGTTCTATTGTTGCAAATGGGTAGTTAGCTGCTTCCACATTTGAATTTGTTATAGCATTAAATAAAGTTGATTTACCTACATTTGGTAATCCTACAATTCCTACTTTTAAACTCATGACTATTCTCCTTCTTTTTTAATAATTTCTTTAATTTGTTTGTCTAAAATATTTCTTCTTAATTCTATAAATAAATCAAACTTATCTGTGCTTCTAAATTTATATAAAGCACCAATACGAATAAGTTCTCATTTAAAGGTTCCGCTTGGGTGCGGCTTTTTTAGAATTATAATGTCACCTATTTCTAATTCAGCGTGCATTATTTTTTTCCACTTTCTTTAACTATTTTTGCATAATCTCTTGGATATAACTCAGGCGTTGATTGTTTCTTTGAATAAAATAAATTTATTCTTTCACCAAATCCAGTATCTTCAAGAATCTGCTTTTTATCTAAACTAAGTTTTAATTTTTGATCAATATTTTTTGAATTTTTTATTTCATCATCTGCTCTTGGACCCTTTAACAAAATAATTTGTCCGCCAATCTTAGCAAATCTAGATGCTAATTCCAAAATAACATCCAGATATGCAACAGCTCTTGAAATAACTACGTCATATTTTTCATTTTCTATTCTTGCTAATTCTTCAGCTCTTACATGTTTTGCAACAATTCTTTCTAATTTTAATTTTTCTATTACAATATTTAGAAAATTCACTTTTTTATTATTTGAATCAACCAATGTTATTTCAGTTTCTGGGTAAAATATTTTTAAAACTATTCCTGGGAATCCTGGACCAGATCCAATATCTAAAATATTTTGATCAGATATTTTAAATTCTTTAGTAAATAATAAAGAATCCAAAAAATGTTTTTCATAAACTTCTTCTTCACTAATTATTCTTGTCAAATTATACTTTGCATTTTCTTCAAGAAGTATCTTATAATATTCGTTTAATTTTTGTTTTATTTGTTCTGATGGAATAAAGCCTAAAATATTTTCAAAAATTTTTCAATTATTAAACATTATTCCATCCTCTTTTCTTATTTAACTTAAATTATTATAGCACATAGCGTGTTTTTTTAGACATGGCAAAAGAAAAAGGAACCAAGTTCCTTAATTAATTAAAATAAATTTTTTCTAGCTTTTAAGAAATAATCTAAACCACTATATAAACTAAATGCTACAGCAATATACATTGGTATTAAAACTAATTGCTCTTGTCAAACCTGCATTTCAAAAGTAAATGAACTTATAAAGAATAAAATTGATAATCCAATCATTTGAAATACAGTTTTTAATTTACCAAAAATTCCTGCTGATAATGTTACATTTTTAGAACTTAATATCATTCTAATAAAATCTACAAATATATCTCTTAATATTAAAATTAAAGTAACTCACACAGGAATAATTTCAATGCTTGATGCAAATAAAATTAAAGTTGAATTAACTAATAATTTGTCAGCTATCGGATCAAAGAATTTTCCAAAATCAGTAACTTGATTGTTTTTTCTAGCTAAGTACCCATCTAAAAAATCTGTAATGCTTGCTACTATGAAAACAATTCCTGCTAATAGCATAGTTAGAGTTAATTTATAATTTTCTCCAAATATATAATTTTTATCTCAATGATATATGTTTGCTATAACTAGCATAACAACAACAGGTACAAGTAAAAGTCTTATTAGTGTTAATATATTAGGCAGATTTAATTTTTGTTTTTGATTCATTTTTCATTTCCTTAAGTTCTTGTGCTTCTTTGGCAGCCATTCAGTTATTAACTTTCATGTCTTTGTCAATTTCGCCATCAAAACCATTTTCAAATGGACGTTTCTTGAACATTCTTTCTTGTAATAATCATACAACAAATGTTGCGACTAAAGTTACAATAAATATTATTGTAAACATCATTCCACCATTTTCCGTTCACTTAGTTTTTTGTCCCACTGAATCTAATAACTGAGGCGCTAAGAAAACAATTAACCCACAAATAGTAAAGAATAAGAAGAATACTGTCCCTATAATTGCAGCAGGTCAAAAGAATTTAACTTCGTCAACTTTCACTTTTTGAGTTTTTCTATTAATCATTGCCGCTATCATAAGAATCGAAATTACTATAAAAATTAAAACTACACAAACCGAAGACATAATTCCTACATAAAACATTGGCCCTGTTAGATACCCGACTTCTTTTCCAGTTTGTGGTGTCACTGTACTAATTCCTTTTCAATCCCCATGTACAGATAAACCACCAATCAAAATTAAAGCAACATAAAATGTTCCTGATATTGCTGCTTGTGTAAATGCAGCAGTTTTGAAACTTGCTTTTCCTTCTTTTAAGTAAACTAGCTTCATATTGTGATCTGATAATAAATTTGAAGTTCCAAAGTGTGTAAACATATTGATATTGAATAAGCAAATAAAGAACATTATTAAATACACAACAGTATTAGCTGCTTTTTCTGCTTTTGGCGATGGATTTGTATTAAACCCTGCAAATACTGTTTTTAAAACACTTTGAACACTACCATCTCCACCTAAGAATAATGAAAATGCCATTAAAACATAAAATAAAGTTATAAATATTAAGCCTGCAATAATTGCTATTGGAACTACTTTTTTATTCTTTGCACTTTTTTGAGTATTAGCTGTAAAAATATAACCATCAAATGAAAATAAAATAGCCCCCATTCCACCTAAGTAATTCATAAATATTGGAGAAATAATTTCTTCGTTATCATTTGGTCTTAAACCCATTCCAGGCATTGTTTTGTGATTTATTGCATAAATTATAAATCCTGCGAAAAATGCAACTATTAAAGGTATAAACTTTATAAACATAGTTAAAAATTGAATTTTTCTAGATGCATTTGCTGAATAAACATTTACAAATGCAAATAGTACAAATAAAAATAATCCAACAATTATATAAGTGCTTAGCAATGCAGCTGGATTTGGTGTCACACCAGTGAACACAAAGAAATAAGCAATTGTTAAGCTTACAAATATTGATTGGTAAGCTGGCATATAAATTGTTGTATACAGAATTGAAACAAATGATGCAAATTTTCTGTTAATAAACAATTTACATCAATTACTTACTGTACCATTTCCTTGCTTTTCTGTTGATTTTGCAATTTCCATAAATGCAACGATTGAAATAACACAAACCATACCTATAACAAGTCATAAAACTGTTGCTATTCAAGGACTCTTTGTTTGTGAAATCAATTCTTGATTCTTTACGTAAATTCCTGAACCAATACATATTCCTACAATAAGTAAAAATAAGTATCAAAATTCATAAACTTTTGAACTTTTATCTTTTTTCTTAAACATAAATTTTTTCTCTTTCTTTTTACAAGTTTATAAAAAATATATCAAAGAAATCATAACAAAACAAGTCATAAAATAAAGACACACTTATGTGTGCCATTTAATTCTTAATTATTTTTATTTGTTTTAACTGCTACCTCTAAAGCAATTTCAACCATTTGCATGAAGTTATTTTGTCTTTCTTCAGCTGTTGTAATTTCTTTTGTTACTAAGTTGTCTGAAATTGTTAATAAACATGCTGCTTGCTTTTTAGCCTTAATAGCATTAGCAAATAATGCTACAGATTCCATTTCAACAACGTCTAATTCATTTTCCTTTACAAATTCAGTAATATCATCATGTCGATAGAATACATCAGCTGAGTGAGCTCTTCCTGTAAGAGTTTTTATGTTTTTGTCTTTAGCAACATTTTCAATTAATGAATAAAGTTCAGTTCCTGCTTTAATAACTTTATCATCAATATTAGCAGCTAATTTAGCATAGTTACTATCACCATAAGCTTCTTTAACATTATAAACATCATAAACTTTAATTTCTTCTTTGTAACTTCCTGCTGATCCAATTCTAATAATATTTTCAACATCATAGAAATTGTATAGTTCGTATGAATAAATTCCAATACTTGGGCATCCCATTCCACTTCCAGCTATAGTTACTTCTACACCTTTGTAAGTTCCAGTATACATAAACATATTTCTAACTTCATTAACTAATTTAACATTTTCTAAATATGTTTCAGCAATTTTTTTAGCTCTTAATGGATCCCCAGGCATTAAAACTGTTTTTGCAATATCTTCTTTTTTAGCACTAATGTGTGGTGTCATATTTATTCCTCTTTTTTTCTACTATTATTTTATCTTAAAGTTTTATCAAATGGTACACCACTAGCTTGAGGCGGTGATGATCATTTTGAAGCAATTACCATAACAACAATTGACATGATAAATGGAAGTGCTCTTGGCAATGAGTTTAAACCTGTTATTTTTTGTCCAATACTGAACATTATTGAAAATATTATTGAAAACATAACAATTAAACTTACTCTTCATTGACCAATTATCATAATTGCTAATGCGATGAATCCCAATCCTTGAACGCTTCCATTGAAGTTTTGTAATGATTGTGTAATAACAAACATTGTTCCAGCTAAACCTGAGATTGCCCCTGAAATAGTAATGCAAATAAATCTATATTTATTAACTTTAACTCCAGCTGCATCTAAAGCTTGTGGATTTTCACCAGCGGCTATATGTCTTGTTCCAACTTTTGTAAAAGTAAAATATAAACCAATGCTAACTGTGACAAATAATGTAAATATGGCATAAAATATGAAATAGTTAAATGATATCAGCTTAGGGCTAATTGAACCTAAAACAGTTCCACCAGTGCCAAATCCTTGAATGTGAACTATAAATAATGCAATCCCTTGAGCAAGTAAGTTAATTACTGTTCCTGAAATAATTTGATCTGTTTTTAATTTTAATACCATTAATGTTTGTAGCAATGAAAATATTCCAGCAACAACCATTGAGAATATAGCACCAATTACTAAATAAAGAATGTGTAAATCTTCATAATTATTTGTAGTCTTCTTAACCATAAAGCAAAATGATACGTATGCTAAGGCACCAATTGTCATAAATCCTTCAATACCTAAATTTACAACTCCTGATCTTTCAGAAAACATTCCCGAGATAGCTCCCAATGTAAAAACAACAAAGAAACCTATTGCTAAACTAAATATTGCTTCCATAAAGTTTTACTACCTCCATTTGTTTTTCTATTAAGTCTATTTTTAATTTTTTTATTTTTAATTTTCTAAAAGTTTTAGAAGCTGATTTTGATTCTAGTTTTTTGATTTCAATTTTGTAATTTTGCTTAATATCTTTTAAGTATTTTTTTGCTTCTTGTTTTGTTAAAGCAAAATTATTCTTAAATTCTTTAATTTGTAATTCTTGTTTTTGAATTAAAGAATTGGCTTTTTCTTCTAATTTATTTTTTTCTTTTAACAATTTTTCAAAATTTTCATTTGTAGCATTTTTCAATTCTTCATTTATGTTTTGAATCTCTGATTCTATTAAAACTACTTGATCTAAAATAGGAAACGTTGTGGAACTGTATTTACCTTCATAAACTTTTTTTAATCCATTGATTGAGTTTTTATTATATGCTTCTAATGTTTTGTTGATCAATGATTTTTTTTCCATTTTCAAATCTTTTATTTCATTTTTAATTTTTGAAATTTTAAATGTTTTTGCTTCATTATATTCATAGATTAGATTACTTAATTCTTCTTTCAATTTTTCAACATCTGTTGTTGTTTTTAAATTTGATTTTAATTCTTTTATTTTTGTTTTTTCTGAATTGAATTCTTTATTCTGTAATATGAAATGTTTTTGTTTTTTAAGTTTTCTTATTTTTGAATTGATAATTTGAATCTCTGATTTAAAATTTGGATTTTTAAATTTGTGAATTATTGTACAAATATAATTTGTTACATTTATTTTCATTAGTAATAGATACATTGTTGAGAATAAAATTATAATCCCAAATAATAGATCTGAAGTTTCTGATGGAAGACCCATATATTGTGGAGAGTTCATTGTTAATTGAATACCATCTTTTAATACTGCTCATAATATAGCAATTGGAATTATTCCTAAGAAATTATTAAACGCAACTAATGCTATTGGTATACCATCAAATCCTAATAATGGCATAATGTCATTTGCTACTGATATATTACTTTTTAAACCAAAGTAGTAGAAGAACCCTGCAGCAGATATAAACACCCCTTGTAACGCAGTAACACCTATGATAAATGTATTTGTTTTAATTCCTGCATACTTAGCAGCTGTTGATTGCATTCCAACAACTTTATATTTATACCCAACTGTTGTAGTTTCACAAACTACAAAAACAATTATTATTGAAGCAATTGCAAATACAATTGCAAATACTCATAATTGAGAACCAAAAACTTCTGGCAAGTTAGGCGAATTCAATTGAGTATCAAATTTAATAAACAATACATATTTAAGTAAGTATCATAAAATTCAGTTGATAACAATTGAAGTTGCTACCTCATGAATGTTGAATAAAACTTTTAATATACCCGTTAGTGAAGAAACTATAGCTCCTGAAACTATAAATATCAAGAATAATAAAATTCCATATCCAGCAGGTAAATTAGAGAAATCTGCTCCTCCTGTTATTGCATTAAGGAATAAATAAGTAATTAATAAACCACCAATTGCTTGACCGCTTCCTCCCATGTTAAATAATTTAATTCTAAAACCTAAGGCTAAACCTAGACCTAACAATATAAACACTGCTAGTAAAATAATTGTACCTTCTGGTTCTACTGGTGAGGCAAATGGTTTAATTATACTGCTAAAAATAAACCCAAAACCATTCATACCAAAACAATATAGGAAAATGATTCCACATAATAAACCAAGAATTATTGATATAAATGAAACTTTAACATAAGATGTTTTTGTTTTAAATGTTGTTGATTTTATGTAAGCAATTGATTTTGTTTTAAATTTTCATTGATTAATTTTTTTCATAAATTACTCCACTACTGATGAAACCATCATTTTCCCTACTATTTCTCTTGTTGCTTCCTTACCTGAAACTTCACCAACTATTTCACCTGAGTTTAAAACTAAAATGCGATCTGACAATTGCAATATTTCAGATAATTCATATGAAATTAATAAAATTGCTTTTCCTTCTTCTTTTGCTTTTAAAATTTCAGCATGTATAAACTCAATTGATCCTACGTCTAACCCTCTTGTCGGTTGGAAAATAATTATAAAATTATTTTCTCTCGATAGTTCTCTACCTATAATCATTTTTTGTTGATTACCACCAGATAATTGTCTTGCTATTGCAAAGCCTGCATCAGCATTTCTAACATCAAATTTACTTATTATTTGTTGTGTTTTTGTTTGCATTGCTGTTTTATTAATAAAACCACGTTTACTATATTTTTTTGTTGAAATATCTTGAAGAGCCACGTTTGTTATTAAATTAGCATCTAATACTAATCCAAACTTATGTCTATCTTCTGGTATAAATCCCATTTTATGTTCATTATATCTTTTACTAATTGATTCATTAACTATGTTTTTATCTTTAACATAAATTTTTCCACTTTCAACCTTGACCATTCCGCTGATGGCTTCAGCTAATTCAATTTGACCATTTCCTTCAACACCAGCTATACCAAGAATTTCTCCTGCTTTAATTGATGTTGAAAAATTTTTTAAACCTAGTACTTTATTATTACTATGTTTTTTTACATTTAAATCTTCAATAACAATTAGGTTTTCGTTATTATTTGGTTTATGATTATTTTTTATTTCAACTATTTTTCTTCCAACCATTGCTTCTGCTAATTTGCTTGCAGAAGTTTTTTTAACATCGTATGTACCTACGTATGTACCTTTTCTAATGATTGTAGCTCTATCAGCAACTTCTTTAATTTCTGCCATTTTATGTGTAATTAAAATTATAGTTTTACCCATTTCTTTTAACTCTTTAATAACTTTTAAAAGACCATCAATTTCTATAGGTGTTAAAACTGCTGTTGGTTCATCAAATACCATTATTTCAGCTTTTCTATAAAGGATTTTCAATATCTCAACTCTTTGCTTCATACCAACTGAAATATCTTTAACTTTAGCATTTAAATCTACTTCAAGATTGTACTCAGTCATTATTTTAGTTAAATCTTCAATTATCTTTTTCTTATTAATAATTTGTTTATATTTAGTTTCTTCTGATCCTAATATTATATTTTTTCAAACTGGAAAAATATCTACTAATTTAAAGTGTTGGTGTACCATACCAATCCCAAGCTTTGTTGCTTTAACTGGTGATGAAATGATTTCTTCTTTTCCATTTATAAATATATTTCCTTCTGTTGGTTCATATATACCAAAAAGGATTGACATTAATGTTGATTTACCTGCACCGTTCTCACCCATTAACGCATGAACTTCGCCTTTTTTAACTTCTAGATTAATGTTTTTGTTAGCAACGATTTTTTTATTAAAAATCATTGAAATATTTTTCATTTCTACAGCATTAATATTATTCATGATTCTCCTTTATTCTTTACCTGATTCTGGCTGAGTTTCTAAATTGTCAATAACTGTTTTGGCATAATCAGCAACTGGTTCAACAGCAATAATTGTTCCTGAAGAAGGTATTACTCCATTTATATATTTAGAAAATAATAATTTTGATGCTTCTGTTAGCGCTTGTGGAGTAAAGTATTCTTTAATTTTATTTGCTAATGAATCGTCTAATAGATTGGCACCACCTGAAGACATTGTTCCATTTACTCAAACATCCATTCCTGTTCAGGATTCTTTCGCTTTAATGTCAATGTCCTCAAAAGTTGATGTACCATCTTCTTTTTTAACTTCTTTTGTCAATTGAATTTTATCTGAGTATTTTAATCCTACTTTTTCTAAAATATCCGGGTATTCTTTATTATCCATTCATTCTGGTGTATGAGCTAATGAAACAATTGTTGAATTTTTTAAATCCTTTTCAGCTGATGTTATGAATCTATTTTCAGCATCTTTACCATATGATTCTGCTTGGTCTGTATCAACACCTATAACTTTTCAAGAATTGTCATAACTGATTGCGTCTGAGGTTTGAGAACCAGCAACTGGCATTAAAACATTTGGTTTGACAGATTTAGATGTATCTTTCAAATTATCTAGTACTAATTTTGATTGTCCAATTAAAAAACTATTTGAAAATCACGTTGTGTCATCTTTAGATTTGGGTCATCCATTTTGAGCTTTTCTAACAGTTACTTTTGTTGCTATATCTTTGTCAATATTAAAATTTTCTAAAAATTGATCATTTGTTTTTAATTGATTGAAAACATCTATTGAAGCCAAGTAACCGACTATAAAGTTGTCAACTGATGCAGGGTTAGATACTCCTCCAAATGCTCCTAAAGATAACGTATTATTAGTATAGTTACCATTATTTAGAGAATAGATAATTGATGCCATTCCTGCATAAAACCCTGAAACATCTCCTCTAAAAACAACTCCAATTTCATTATTAGCAGCGCTGTTTGAATCTAAAATTATTGTTGAACCTGAATTTTCCATTACTTTTGCAGCCTGGTGGTCACCCTCTCCTGGCATAGCATGGTGAAAACCTGGAAGTAATAAAGTTTTTGCATTATTACTCTTAGCTGTTTTGTAAGCTCTTTTCATAGTTTTTGGTGCAGTTGAATCAGGTTGAATATAACCAATTTTTAGATCCTTGCCCAAAATTTCTTTAACAAACTCTGTTCCAGCTTCATATGCTGATTGATTAAACGATTTATCATCAATCTTACCTGCATCAGTTACTAAATATATTTCACCAAAATGTTTCTCAGTTCCGCAAGAAACAACGGTTGTTAAACTTGTACTTATTATTGTTGTGCTTAACAGTGATAACAATAGTTTTTTCATCTTTACTCCTTCTAAACAAAGAAAAAGAGGTTTTTTAGTACTAAAAAACCCCCACGCTTATAGTCTGAGGATAGGTCCAAAGGCAGGTCGACAACCCATTATGTTGTCATGTATAAGTTTTTCTATTCAATTGTTTAAATTATTATAACTTTTTTTTATTCAAAAAAAAGCAAAAACAAAAAAAACACCTTTTGGTGTTAAAATTATTATTTTTTAATTTCTTTTTTAACTTTTGTTAATCCTGTTCATTTACCCTTTGACATATTCTCTTTCAAGTGTTTATTAGCCTTAAATTTAACTGTATTTGAAGCCGGAATGTCGATAACAGCACCTGTTGATGGGTTTTTACCTTTTTTAGCTTCTTTATGAACTTTTGTAAGTTTTCCAAAATTTGAGATAACAATTTCTTCATTTTTTAAAATTGCGTCAGCCATAACTTCGAAAGCACTATTAACAACTTCTTTAACTGATTTTTTACTAAATTCAGGATGAGTTTTTTCTAATTTAGTTAAAATATCTTTTTTAGAAACCTGGTTATAACGTTTTTTAATTACATACTTTGATTCAGTTTTTGAAGGAATAACTACTGGAGCTACTTTTTCTTTAATAACCTTAACTTCTTCAACTTTAGGTTCAGCTACTTTTTTTGAAGATACTGGTTTTTTAGTTGTTTCTTTTTTAGGTGTTGTTTTTGTTTTAGCAACTTTAACTTCTTCAACTTTAGGTTCAGCTACTTTTTTAACAGCAGGTTTTTTAACTTTCTTTTTAGCAGGTTTTTTAACAATAACTTCTTCTTCTAATTTTTCTTCTAATTTAATTGCTTCTTGTTTGATTTCTTCTTTTGAAATTTCTTTAACTTCTTCAATAGCTGTTGTAGATCCTTTTTCAGAAAGAATTTTGTTAATTTTGTTTTCTCTAACAAAGCTCATAATTATTGAAATAACTAAGAAAATTATTCCTACAATTGCAATTCAATTAATTAATAAGTCTCAGAAAATTGGCAATAAGAATGTGATATATCCTTCACTTCCAAATTTTGATGCTAATTTAAACTGAGCTAATGATTTAAATCCCATTGGTCCTGAAATAAAATGACTTAATCCTTCATTTCCTGTAAATCATGCTGCATCGATGTATTTTGTTTCAACAAGACCTGATTCAGTGATTGTTTTAAATCAATCTGATGTTCCATTTGTTGCTTGGTTTAAAAGTTTAAACGCGATTATTAAAACTATAAATAAAACTAAAACAAATATTAAACCAATTGATCTCGTATGTTTTTTATTTTTCATTTCAATTGACATATTTATGCCTCCTTCTTTTTTATATTAATTATAAACAAATATTTGACTAAGTGAACTTTTAGTGTTACATTTGTTCGTTGGCATAGTTATTTTTAAGGTAAAACAACAGCATTTGTATGTCTGCAGGATTTACCCCAGTAATTCTAGATGCCTGCCCTATATTTAAAGGCATTACTTTTTTTAGTTTTTGTCTAGCTTCAGTAGCTAAGTTTTCAATCTTATCATAGTCAATATTTGATGGTATTTTTTTCTTTTCAAGTTTAATTAATCTTTCGACTGTTTTTCTTTCAGTTTTAACATATCCTGCAAATCTAGTTTCGATAACAATTGATTGCAATTGATTATTTTTTAAACTCTGTAAAGACTTAATATGTGGAATCATAACATTTATATCAACAGTTGGTATTTTTAAAATTTCAATACCACTATATCCATGATTTAAATCAGCTTGCCCTAGTTCTTTTAATTCGATGGCAAGTTTTGATTTTGGTGTAAATCTAATTTCTTCTAACTCTTTAATTGCTTCATTTATTTCTTGAGTATAATTTAAATATTTATTGTATTCTTGATCCTTAATTAATCCAATTTGAAAACCTTTTTCTTTTAATCTATGTTCTGCATTATCATTTCTTAAAAGCAATCTATGTTCTGCTCTACTTGTTAAAAGTCTGTAAGGTTCTCAAACCCCTTTATTAATTAAATCATCAATCATTACGCCAATATATGCTTCATCTCTTCTTAAAATTAATGGTTCTAAATTATCAACTTTTCTTGATGCATTTATTCCTGCTATTAACCCTTGTCCTGCAGCTTCCTCATATCCACTTGTCCCATTTATTTGCCCAGCTGTAAATAAGTTACTAATATTCTTTAATTCCAATGACGGTTTTAATTGCATTGGGTTTATACAGTCATATTCAATTGCATAAGCTCAAGTTTTAACTTCTGCCTTTTCAAATCCTGGTAAAGATCTAATCATAAGCAATTGAATATCAGTTGGCATTGATGTTGAAAAACCTTGAATATATCACGCATCTCCTTTTAGTGATTCTGGTTCAATAAAAATTTGATGAGTTTCTTTTGAAGAAAACCTTACAATTTTATCTTCAAAACTTGGACAATATCTTGGTCCTATCGATTCAACTTTCCCAGAGTACATAGCAGACTTTGTTAAGTTATCTTCAATAATTTTTTTTGTTTCTGGTGTTGAGTGAATTAAATAACAAAGTTCCTGATTTTCAATTGGAGTATACTCATCTGTAGAAAAACTAAAAGCCAATTTTGCATTAGTTCCTGGTTCTTTAATAGCTTTAGAAAGATCTACAGAGTTTTTAAAAATTCTTGGAGGTGTTCCAGTTTTAAATCTAAATAGTTCAATGCCCGCTTTTTTTAATGATTGACTTATTCCATTTGATGTTGGTTCTTCATTTGGACCTGAAGAATATTTTTCATGACCTGTTAATATTTCAGATTTAAGATATGTTCCAGTAGTTAAAATAACACAAGTTGCATTAATAATATCTCCATTGTTTAAAACTACACCTTTTACTGAATTATCGTCAATAACAAGATCAGATGCTATTGCTTCAATTAATTCTAAATTAGATTGTGTTTCAACAACATTCTGCATATACTTTGAATATTCTTCTTTATCTGATTGAACTCTAAGAGCTCATACTCCAGGACCTCTTGAAGAATTAAGAAGTTTTGTTTGTAAAGCTGTTTTATCAGCGGCTTTTGCCATTTCTCCACCTAAAGCATCAATTTCTCTTACTACAATTCCTTTTGCAGGGCCACCAATACTCGGATTACAAGGCATAGCAGCTATTCTGTCTTTGTATAAATTTATAAGTGCTGTTTTTTTATTTAATCTTGCTGAAGCTAAAGCTGCTTCAACACCTGCGTGACCACCACCAATTACAATAACATCAAAATGTTTATTCATCTTAATTCTCCTCATCCAGTTGTTTATTTCTATATAATTTTAGCTTTTTTTGTTTCATAAACAAGAACAAACTTTAAAACAAAAATGGAGAGTAACTCCATTTTAATTATTCTTCAATATCTAAATCTTCTACTTTAATGTCGATAATTTCACCTTTTTTGATTTTTTCATTTTCTTTAGCCATTCTGTCTTTTAGCTCTAAAACTTCTTCAGGTAATTTTTTATTTTTATTAATGTATTCGATTTGTTCTGCAGTAATAGTTTCAAGCACTCTTAATGATTCTGCCAATAATTCTAGAGTCTCCATATTTTCTTTAATTATTTTTAAAGCAATTTTATAAGATTCTTCAAGAATTTTTGAAATTTCAGCATCAATTTTAGCTGCGGTTTCATCAGAATATGTACCTTCCATTTTACCATATGATTCTTCAGCCATTGTTAAGTATTTTGTCATACCTAAACTTGACATACCAAATTGAACAACCATTCTTCTAGCAATGTTTGTTGCTTTATCTAAATCGTCATGAGCACCTGTTGTTACGTTTTCTTTTCCAAACATAATTTCTTCAGCGGCTCTACCACCTAAATATCCAGCAATTGTTGCAAATAAATCCTTTTTAGAAGAAAATACAGTTTCATCTTTTGGTGTCATAATTGTATAACCACCTGCATTACCACGCGGGATAATTGTAACTTTTTGAACTTTTGATGCACTATCAAGTTTTAATCCAATTAATGCATGTCCTGATTCATGATATGAAACAATGTCTTTATCTTGTTTAGTCATTGCACGTGATTTTTTAGCTGGTCCACCAACTACACGATCAATAGCTTCATCAATTTCAGTAATTGTAATAATGTCACGTTTTTCTCTAACCATTAAAATTGCAGCTTCGTTTAAAACATTTTCTAATTGAGCACCAGAGAAACCTGGAGTTCTTTCAGCAACCCTATATCAATCAACTGAACTATCAATTTTTTTACCTTTAGCATGTAATTCTAAAATAGCTTTACGTTCTTTAATATCAGGTAATGAAACTTGAATAACTCTATCAAAACGTCCTGGTCTTAATAAAGCAGGGTCTAATACGTCTGCACGGTTTGTTGCAGCCATAACAATGATTCCTGAGTTAGTTCCAAATCCATCCATTTCAACCAATAACTGGTTTAATGTTTGTTCATTTCCACCTGAACCCATACCGTTATTTCTTTTTCTACCTACTGCATCAATTTCATCAATGAATATAATTGCAGGTGCTGCTTTTTTAGCGTCATTAAACATTTCACGAACACGACTTGCTCCAACACCAACAAACATTTCTTCAAATTCAGAACCAGCAATTGAGAAGAATGAAACTCCAGCTTCTCCAGCTACAGCTTTTGCTAATAAAGTTTTACCAGTTCCTGGCGGACCTTCCATTAAAACACCTTTTGGTGCTCTAGCTCCAGCTTCTGCATATTTTGCAGGGAATTTTAGATAATCAACTAATTCAACTAATTCTGATTTTTCTTCTTCAATACCTGCAACGTTAGCAAATTTAACATCTGATTTTTCAGCACGAGCTCTATTTTTACCCATACCAAAAATATTTCCTGCTCCAGCTCCAGCTCCAGCAGAACCTTTCATCATGAATCAAATTATTCCACCAAATAATAATACATAAATTAATAGTGGTGCTAATGAAACTAATAGTGCCATTCCAACTGACCCTTGGTAAACAAGTGATGGTCAAGGAAACATAGGATATATATCTTCAGGAAATAAAGTTTTTAACTGATCTGTGTTAATGTATGAAATAAAATTTACATATTTTGAATTTACATCAGGTCTAAATGCACCTTTTATTACAACTGTGCCATTTGTTCCTTGATATATTACAACATTTTTTCAAAACTCATCTGCCTTGGGATTAATGTTTGGCAAATGTTTTCCTATTTCTGTATCGCCGATTTTTCCTCCATGTATTCATATTCTTAGTGTTTCACCACTTCAAACCTGAGTTGTTCCTTTAACAGTAACGGCAATAATAATTATTGTAACTATAACAGCTAATAAGATTATTAACCAAAACCATAAAGTTGACTTACTTTTTTTAGTCTTCATTTTATTCCTCCGTCTCAAGATTTTTATTCTATTTTAATAATACCATTATTTAAATTATTACTCTACTTAATAGTATTCAAGATTTTCTTTGTTCTTTTACTATAAACAACAGCTTTTAACATTCTATTTTTGTATCTAATTTTTTTATCAATTAAATATCTATTCGTTTTTTTACCTAACGTATAAGTGTCTAATTTGTACTTTAAAAAATCATTAGTAATAACATAAGGATAATTTTCTTTATTTCGTTTAATTGCATTCACTAAGTCTAACCAATTTATGAATTCTTCCGCAAGATATAAATCTTCTTTCGACTTAATTACAAAAGTTTTTGGCTCTATTACTTTGGTTTCAATTAAAAATAAATTATCATAATCTTTTATTATTGAATAATTTCCAATTTTGATCTCTCAAAAAACTTTTTCAGAAACTTTAATATTTTTAGCTATTTCAAAAATTGTTTTATTTCTTCTATTTTGTATAACAAAATCTTTTTTTATTAATTCCAATCACTTGTAAATAGTTCTTTGAATAAATTCAAGATTACTATCCTGTAAATTTTTATTAATTTTAAGTTCGTCCGCTGACATATTATTATTAACATATCAATCAACTTTCAAACTCTTTTTCTCAAGCTCATTATTTAATAACTTTATTTGTTCCACTATCTCAGGGAATAAATTTTCTGATAACTCTGCTCTTATTTTGTTTCTTTTATATTTAATATCTTCATTTGTTGAATCAACTGCATACGGTACTTTTTCTTCTTTTAATGCGACTAAAATTTCTGATTTTAAAATGTTTAACATTGGTCTAACAATAATTAAATCTTTATATATAGAAGTTTTATTTAAGCCATAATGTTTAACAAAACTTTTTCTTTCTTGTTGTAATAAAAAAGTTTCTACTAAATCATTTCTATTGTGAGCTATTAATACATTTTTAATATTGTGTTTTTTGGAAACTTCAACAAAAAAATCATATCTAGTTTTTCTAGCTCAACTTTCAAAATTTTCTTTAAGTAAAGAGTAGTCTTGCTCAATTACAAGTTTTTCTAATTTCAAATTATTTTTTGCACAAAATTCTTCAACTATTTTCTGATCATTATCTGAATCATTTCTGAAATTATAATTAACATGACAAACAACTAAATCTTTTACACTCATTTTAACTAATTCATTCAACATAAACATGCTGTCAGGTCCACCTGAAACTGCAACTAAATATGAAAATGACGTATTTATTTTAAATTTTTGCATAATTTCTAGTCCTTAAAGTATTTCAATAGTTCATTAGTATATGATTCATCTTCTTTATGTGAAATTAAAGGCTTAATTATTTGCATTCCTTCATTTCCTTCTAAAATTGCATCAATTAAAATTGTTTTAGCTTCTTCTCCAACTTTTGAATGAATGAATTGCATTCTTTTAGGCGCGAATTTATATTTATAAAGCAAATTAATTATTTCGCCAGTTCTTTCAGGTCTATGAACTAATGTAAAAGAGCCTCCATTTTTTAGAATCAATCCTGCATTTTTTATTATTTCTTCAAGAGTTATTAAAGTCTCGTGTCTTGCGTTAACAACTTCTTCGCTAATCTTTTTTACTTTTGATTCTTCATGTTTTTTAAAAAATGGAGGATTACATATTACTGCATCAAATTTATTAGCCATTTCTTTAGCATAGACTTTGATATCTTTATTTACTATTTCAACTTGATCTACAAGATTATTTAATTTTATGTTTTCAATTGCTAAAGCTGCAGCCTTTTCTTGAATTTCAACTCCAACAATTTTTGCATTTGTATATTTTGAAATTATTAAAGGTATAACTGCATTATTAGTGCCAAAATCAACAATTTTATTTATTCCACTTTTCAAATTTACAAATCTTGCTATAAGAATACTGTCTAATGTAAAGTTAAACATTTCAGAATCTTGATAAATTTTTCTATTTTCATATCCTAGTAAATCATTCAAAATTTTCATTAGATTACCTCACTTACATGTATTAAAAAGACGTCTATCGCTAAATTGGTTTGAAATGTGAATTTTAAATCATTAATTAATTGCTGTGTTGCTTCTGCTATATTTAAGTGATTTTTAATTATTGTTCTACCATAAGCTTCTTCAAGCATAGCTATTAATTCTGATTTTTCTATTTTCTTTAATTCAGAGTTTGAAAGCAAAATAGAATTTTTATCTTTTTCTAAAATCAGCTCGATTAAGTTTTTAGGAGTTTCTGTTTTTATTTCATTTTCTAAGACAACTAATTTACATCTTGATTTAATTGTTGGTAGCACCTGACTTTTATTTTTAGTTAGCAAAATAGCAATAGTATTTTCTGGTGGTTCTTCTATGAATTTTAGTAAAGAATTACCTGATTCATTTTTTAGATTTTCTGCATTAGCTAAAACATAAACTTTAAACTTATTAACTTCATTTGTTGTTAAAGAGAATTTTTGCATAAGTTCAATAATATCTGTCTTGTTAATAGCTAAGTTTCCATCACCAAGAAACACAAAATTTGACAAACTTTTGCTTTCAAATCTTTTACAATTTTTACATTGGTCATTTTCAATACTTAAATTTTCACAAAAAATTATTCTCGACAATTCGTTCGCAAAATTGTTTAGATTTTCTTGGCTATCATTTGATACTAAAATAGAGCTAAACATTTTTTGATTTTTTAATTGCTCAACAAACTTTTCTAGTGCTTCTCTTTTTTTCATAATTCTATCTTTTCTAAAATAACATTTTTAGTTTGTTCAAAAACTTCGTCAGGTGTTTTTGACGCATCAATAACAGTTATTCTTTGCGCTTCTTTTTTTGATAAGTCTTCAAATGCTTGTTTTACAGACTCTTTAAATTTTCTTCCTTCTTCATCTAATCTATTTTTTTCATCATGTCTTCCAGAAAGTCTTTTTTCAGCATCTTCGAAACTTAATTCAAAATATAAAGTTAAATCTGGTAAGAATCCTTCCAAAATAGTTTTTTGTAATTCGTTTAAATAATCTACACCAAGTCCTCTTGCTCCACCTTGATATGCAGTTGTTGAATCCATAAATCTATCAGAAATAACTATATAACCTTGCTCAAGATAAGGTTTGATTACTTTTTCAAGATGTTCTTTTCTAGCTGCAATAAAAAGTAAAGCTTCTGTTCATGGTTCCATGCCTTGACTATCTTTATTTAATATAAGATCTCTGATTTTTTCAGAAATTGGTAAACCGCCTGGTTCTCTTGTCATAACAACCTTGTAGTTTAAATCTTCTAAATGCTTTTTAACCCTTTGCAGCGCAGTTGTTTTACCACTGCCATCCATTCCTTCAATTGTTATGAACATACTACACCTCATATTTCTTTCTATTTTTGAATGCACTTTCTAAAGTTGTTTCATCCATGTAGTCAAGGCTTCCACCCATTGGAATACCTTTTGCAATTCTTGTAATATTTATATTTAAATTCTTTGTCAATTGGTAAATATAATTCGTTGTTAGTTCTCCTTCAAAAGTTGCGTTCAAGGCTAAAATCAATTCACTATTTTTGCCGATTCTTGACAGAAGATTTTCAAAATTAATTTCTGATGGCGATTTTTTCTTATTTAAATTTATTTCAGATCCTAAAATATGATAAAGACCTTTATATTTATTAATTTTTTCAATGTTATTAACGTCTAATTGACTTGCAACAACACAAATAACATTTTGATTTCTACTTTCATCAGAACAAATTATGCACTTGCTTTCAATTTCATAATAGTTACAGATTGAGCAAATAGAAATATTTTCTTTTATTAGATTAAGTTGTTTAACAAAATTGTCTAAAGCAAATTTATCAATTATTAAGTTGTTAACTAATCTCTCACTAGTTTTCTTAGTAAGACCGTTGTTTTTATTAATGTTACTTATAATTTCTTCAAACAATTCTTTATTCATAATTAATCCTCTATTTCTAATTCATCAATGTTAAATAATCTCGATGCTGCTTCAATTGTTTTATCATCAAAATGACTTAAAACGACTGATTGTTTTTTGCTGTCAAAATAATCATCATAATTTATTTGCTTATATGTTGGCAATTGTCCATTTTCTTTTAATTTTTTAAATGTTACTTTTATTTCATTTCAAAACTCTTCATCAATTGGTAAAAATAATAATTTATCAAACTCTTTTTGTATTAGCTCTCTTTGTTCTTCATTTTGCAATGTTACTAATAAATTGTTAACATTTTCAAAATCCTCTGATCTTAAAAGTATTTCATTTTGTGATGCAGCTATAACTTTAAAGTTAAAGAAATTTATGTATTTTTTTGCTAACTCTGGATTTATTAAATTATCCTTTTCATCTGCATCAAAAAAACTATTAAGTTTTGCTTCAATTTCTTCACGTTTATTTTTGCTTGCACCAACTAATAAATTTATTACTTCCGAGATTTCAATTTTATATGTTTTCTTTTCTTCATTAGCAACTAGGTTTTTATTTAATTGTATTTTAAGATTTGTTAATGTTTTGATTTCAAAATTTTCTTCATTAACTTTTGGTTCGACGACTACTTCTGTTATTTCATCTTCATTTTTTTCTTCAACAATTAATTTACTTTCTTCATTCTCAACAATATTTTCTTTAAATAAAACTTGTGTTTCTTGAGTTGGTAAAGTTTCTACAACACTTTCTTCTACAGGTTTTTCTATTTGATTACTATTTGATTCTTCCAAATTATTTGTTATAAATGGTTCAGAAATTATATTCGTTCCTTCAGAAATTTTTTCAGCAATTATTTCATCTTTTGTTTCAATAATTGGTTTTATTGTTTCACTTACTTTAATTTTCTGTTCAACTGGATTTTTTAGTGTTTTTAATACACTAATTAATAAATAATTAAAGTTAATGCTTGTACCTTTAGTTTTAGCATATGCCTCACTTAAATTATCAGCTACTTCAAAAAGTGATTTAACTTCGGTATTTGAAAAATTAGATAAATCTGATTCTTCTAAAATATTTAAAACATTAGAATCTTTTGTAAATTTGTATTCAATTATTTCTTTTACAATTTCGATCAAGTTTAGTGTTAAGACATCAAAATCCATCCCTTGATTATTTGCCTTTTCAAAATAATTTATTATTGTTGCAGGTTCGTTATTTAATATGTTTACTAATATCTGAATTTTTTCAGTTTTTGTTGCTACATAGAAAACTGCTTTTAAGTCCTCAATAGTAATGTGTTCAGAAGTAACGGTCATTAGCTGTTCAATAACATTTGAAGCATCTCTCAATGATCCCTCAGAAATAATTGCTATTTCTTCTAGCACATCTTTGTCTATTTTATATCCTTCATTTTCACAAATAAAATTTAATCTGTTCATAAGTGAGATTCTGTCTATTTTTTTAAAATTAAATATTTGACATCTTGAAAGTATTGTTGCTGGTATTTTTGCATATTCAGTTGTTGCCAAAATAAATATAGCATGTATTGGTGGTTCTTCAAGAGTTTTTAGAAGCGCATTAAATGCAGCCTTTGTTAACATATGAACTTCATCTATAATATAAATTTTATATTTGCCAATAAATGGTAAAGAGTTAATATTATTTTTTATTTCTCTAATTTCATCAACACCATTATTAGATGCAGCATCCATTTCAATAATATCTGGATTTCTTTGTTCATTAGAAGCAAGACAACTTTCGCAAACTTCACATGCTAATCCGTTTAAAAGGTTTGAACAGTTAACACTTTTTGCTAATATTCTGGCTATAGATGTTTTACCAGTTCCTCTTTGTCCAGCAAATAAAAATGAATGACTTATTTTATTATTCTTTAATTCATTTTTTAATATTTCAACGACATTTTGATGTCCTGCTATGTCTTCAAAATTACTTGGTCTGTATTTTCTATATAATGCTTTGTTTTGTTCCATAAACCCTCCAATAAATAAAAATATATTTATTATTAATTTTAACATTTTTGGGTGTTTTTATAAACCTGTTTCAGATATTTAAAATAAAGAAATTTTCAATTTTAAAAGTACTTTATTTATTTATAAATATTATTTTTTAAAAACAAAAAAAGAATATGATTTTTATAAAGGGGGACAGAAACATGAAATGATGAATATCTGACTTTGACGGAACACTTACAGTTAATTCAAAAAAAGAAGTTATAGCAGAAAAAGATTTGAATTTTATTGAAAGATGAACTAAAGAAAATAATTTTATCATTGCCACTGGCAGAGATGTTAGTTATATAAATTATTTAATTGAGCACTATAATTTAAAGTCTGAATATAAGATGGCAAACAATGGTGCTTCCTTATATAAAGGTAATGAATTAATTTTTAATCAATCTATTGAAATGGAAGGGCGTAAAAAACTTTTTGAAATTGTTAATATGCTATACAAATTTTGTGGGATAAAAATAGCAGATCATAATAATTGCATAATTCTTTCTGGTATTGAAGAAGAAACTCCAAGATACAAAGAAACTATTGTACATGAAAAGTGATTTAAAATGGAAGATAACTTTAAGGAGTATGCAAATGAGATTTTAAATAATAAAGATCTTAATAACATAACATTTTTTGCACATCCTCAGGATTTTGAATACATTCTAAGTTTATTTGAAGGATTCAAAAATTTAAAAATCATTCAAACTTCTCCATACAATTTAGAAGTAATGCATAAAGATGTTTCTAAATACTCTGGCATAAAATTTTTAAAAGAAAAATATAGTATTTCTGACGATAATATTATTGTTAGCGGAGATGGAGATAATGATTTTGAAATGCTAAGCGGATGTACAAATTCTTTTGCAATGAAAAATGGAACAATGAAAGCTCATATGGCTGCTAAACATATTATTTCAAATGTTTTTGAAATAGAAAATTTTATTTCAATAAAATAAGACCACAAATAATTGCGGTCTTATTTTCTTTTATGTTTAAAAAAATCTGATATCAAGTTTTGATATTTTAATTCCAATTTCGAATCTTCAAGTTTTGTTATATTCATTTTAATTTCATCTATATTAACATCGTTTCTAAAACTCATTTTAATGTTCTCTGTTAAATAAACTACATTACTGATTTTTGCTTGTTTAATTGCTCCATAACACATTAAACATGGTTCTAAAGTAGTAAAAAGAGTGAGATCAGACAAATTAGCATTATTCATTTTTCTTATTGCTTTATTAATTACATTTATTTCTGCGTGCCCTGTTATTTTTTTTCTTTTATAACTATTATTGTTTGAATGAAAAACTATTTTCTTATCCTTTATTAGGCAAGAAAAAACAGGTACGTCCTTTGTATTATTTTTAATTTTAATATTATTTATATATTTTTCAAAATTTATCATAGTTTAATTATAAACAAAAAAACCGTGATACAAGACACATTCTCTTATAGCTGCTACCTTCCGGTCCTGACTCATTCGAGCGTAATCTTTATCACGGCAATAATATTATACATTTAAAATATCTTTTTTAAAACTAATCTATTTTAATATCACTTAATTTATCAATCACATATTTAGCTTTATCTCTTATATTTACATTATGTTCTTGAATTACCATATAAGAATTTTCAAAGAATTCTTTAAACATTGAAAGATCATTATTGTCATCACCTGCAACTATTATATCTTTTTTATCAATGTTAAATATTTTTGCCATCTCTTTTATAGCATTTCCTTTTGAAACTTCAGCATTGTGAATTTCATTAAAAGTAATTTCTTTTAAATTATTTGAAACATAACTAAAACTTATTCTCTTATTTTTAAGGTTTTTCATAAGTGTATTCCATGTTGACGTTTTACAACTCATTTTAAAACAAATCATTTCTTTGTCCTTAATGTAATTAAAAGGTCTATTTTGAGGTTTCATACCCATAAAAGTTTCTGACATTTCTTCTTCTCAATGATCATGATAAAAGAAATTCTCTTCTCCTTTAAATGAATAAACTAAACTAAATATTTCGCTTCTATTGTTTTCAACAAAATTAATTATTTCGTTTGTTAAATCAACTGGCAAGTATTTTGCAAATAATTCATTGCCTTTATTATCATATATTGCTGCTCCTGCATTTGTTAAATAATAATCAGGTATAAAATCAGGGTAATTTTCTTTTAAATGCTCAGATATATGTTCAAATGGTCTTCCTGTAGAAACTATTATTTTATTTCCATTTTTTTGCATTTTTTTAACAAAATCCATATCATTTTTAGTAATTAAATTTTTTTCATCTCTACTATTTCTTAAAGTTCCATCAAAATCTGTAAAAAGTCATTTCATATATTATTCTCCGTTAGTTTTCTTATTAAAATTATACATTTAATGTGATTGCCTAAAATGTTTTTAATAATAAAAAATAACAGTTTCCTGTTACTATATTATTTATTTAATTTTGCTAATCTTCTTTCTTCTTGACGTTTTCTACGTTGAACTTCTTGTACAGAACGGTTGGCTTTATGCTGATTTCAGAAGAAGAAACCTAAAGTTTGTATAATTTGGAAAGTTGATGAGAATATTCAGTAAATTGCAACCCCTGAGGCAACTGATGCAACAACAAAAATGAATACGAATGCAAATACACCTTGCATGATATATTGTTTTTTACGTGATTTTCTTTGTGCTTCAGTTAATGTTACTGATTTTTGTTTAATTGATTGTAAAATCAATGGCAATAACATTGATATGATTTGCAATGGTAAATAAACAGCAAGCAATGAAAGATAAATCACTTCTCCATTTAACATTTGTGATCAAGGTTTTTCAATTAACGCAATCAATCCTACGTTGGCGATTTTCAATGATTTTGTTGATCTAACAATTGCATAAATAGCAAATAAGAATGGCATTGATGCAAAAGCTCCAGCCATTGATGAGAATGGGGAGAAACCTTCTTTTTTCTGTAATGCTTGCATTTCAGCTGACATTTTTTGTCTTGCCTGAGGTGATTTATCACCTTTGTATTTAGCTTGAATGTCTGCTTGTTTTAGTTGGAATGCTTGTTGTTTATGTTGATTTACTTGAGATTTTCAAGTAAAAGCTAATGATATAGATTTAATAATAATAACTGTAAATAAAATTGCAAATATAACTGATACTCCATAACTTGTATTTCCAAATTCTGGATTTAGTGTTCCTGACATTCCCTTAATTAATGAATTAAGTAATAATGCTGTTGGATAAACGAAGAATCCATAGAAAGGTGAACCAGTTTTTGAAAAGGCTTCTGATCAAGAACTGATAACATTATATGCATATTGTTGACCATTCAAACCACTTACTATTACTGATCAGTTTTGCGAAGGTTTTTCACCTAAAGCTGAAATAACAATTTCAAATGAAACACCTGGCATATAAACTCTTCTACCTGTCATATCTGTAACTTCTTGAATTAAATATGGATCTTGATACATTTGTACACAACCTCAAATCATTGAGATTATGATAAATAAGAATCCTAAAATTTTAACTCATTTTCAAATAAGTTTTAATATTCTTTTTCTGTCGTTACTATCTGACATTTTTTGTCAAAAAGTTTTTTTTGTTTTTGTGGTGCTATTTGAGTTCATGTATGACATAACCCCATTTTTCTTATGGTTAGACATAAATAATTGATTTTCATTATACAAAACTAGCACCTCCTTGCTATTTTAAAAATCTGACGATTAACTTATTTAATTCTTTCTGATTTTGATCAAAAGAATTTTGCATCATTCTATTTCTTGCGATGATTATAATATCGTATGAGAATTCAGGTGATGTTTTAATTTGATCTTGAATCATCATTCTGATTTGTCTTTTTATTTTATTTCTGGTGACAGCATTTCCTAACTTCTTACCAACACTTATTCCATATCTAAAATATCCTTTATCATTTTTAGTGTAATAAATGACAAACGAAGAATTTCTATGAAATTCTTGTTTACTTATTATTTCCTGAAATTCAAAATTCTTTTTTATAATTTTTTTATTTTTCATTTCACAAAAAAATTAAGCAGTTAATTTAGCTCTACCTTTTGCTCTACGAGCTTTAATAACTTTTCTTCCATTTTTAGTAGCCATTCTAGCTCTAAAACCGTGAACACGAGCGTGTTTAATTTTTGATGGTTGTCAAGTTCTTTTCATTGTATTCAAACCCCCTTTTAAAGTTGATAATTCTTGTTAATTATAATATAAGTGCTATAAAAAGTATAGTTATTTATTGTTATTTTTAAGAAAATTTATCCTTCTGATTTTTTAACCTGTTTTTTCAACTTATTTTTTAACCTTTTGTGGAAAAGTGGAAAAAAGTAAGAAAAATACTATACTATTGTTTTTTTTCTTATTTAGTTCTGTTTATTTCTTTTTAATTTAAATTTTTATCCACACATTGTGGAAAACTATAACTATTATGTGTTTTAATTTATTTTATGAAGGGGAACATGC